>NZ_QGSW01000360.1:0-9162 GCF_003176715.1 Micromonospora sp. S4605 | reverse complement strand
GCCATGGACCGCGCCGCCGACCGGTTGGAGCTGGTCGCCGACCCGGCCCGCCCCGGCGGGCGTACGCTGCTGGCCGCCGGCGTCGAGCAGTCGTACGTGGACGTCACCGACCCGCGCCACCTGCACTTCGAGTACGTGCGGCGGATGGCGGCGGTGGCGGACCTGGCGGCGCCGGCCGCCCGCCCGCTGGCGGTGCTGCACCTCGGAGGCGGCGCGCTGACCCTCCCGCGCTACCTGGCCGCCACCCGGCCCGGCTCGGCGCAGCTGGTGGTCGAGCGGGATCCCGCGGCGGTCGAGTTGGTGACCCGGGAGCTGCCGGCGCTCCCGCCGCAGGTGCGGATCGAGGTCGCCGACGCCCGGGCCGCGCTGGCCGACGCCCCGACCGGGCGGTACGACCTGGTGCTGGCCGACATCTACCGGGCGGCCCGGATGCCCGGGCACGTGACCACCGTCGAGTTCGCCGCCGAGGCGGCCCGCGTCCTGCGACCCGATGGCATCTACCTGGTCAACGTGACCGACCTGCCGCCGCTGGTCTTCGCCCGCGTCCAGGTGGCCACCCTGCGGGCCGCCTTCGCCGACGTCTGTCTGGTCGCCGACCGGCGGATGCTGCGCGGCCGGCGCTACGGCAACCTGGTGCTGGCCGCCGCCCGGCGACCCGGCCGGCTGCCGGTGGGCCGGCTGGCGGTGGTCGCCCTCCGGGACCCGGTGCCCGGCGGCGTGCTGCACGGCCCGGCCCTGGACACGTTCGTGGCCGGCGCCCGCCCGGCCACCGACGCCGCCCTCGCCTGAGCGTTGACCGCGCCGGACCGCGCCGTCGTCACAGAGTGCTCAGCGATCCGGGCCGCGCCCGCGCCCGCGCCTGGGTGCTCACCGCGCCGTCGTCGCGGGATGCTCAGCGGTCGGCCGCGCCCTCGCCTGCACACCGCGCCGGACGGCGACCTCGCCCCAGCGGCGCTCAGCGGGCCCGGACGGCGATCTCGGGTGAGGAGCTCTCCAGCGGCACCGCGTTCGCCGGGACCAGGCCGAGCTGCACCGCCGGCCGGGGCAGCGTCGCGTCGAGCATCCAGTCGGCGCCGACCCGGGCCCGGTTGCCGGGCATGGCCAGCAGGTGGTAGCCCCGGGTGACCGCCTTGGCGGGCAGTCCGGCCAGGTTCACCTTCAGCGGGTTCGCCGCCGCGTCCTTGCCGCCCAGGTCGACCACCCAGCCCAGCTCGTGGTGCCGGTAGGGCCGACGGCGCCCCTGCCCGTACGAGGCGGCGATGTTGTGCGCGGCCAGCTTGCCCTGGCGCTGGGCGTGCTGCGCGGTCATCGTGCACATCTGCCCGGGATGGGTCGGGTCGGGCACCGCGGCGGCGTCGCCGCAGGCGTACACCTCGGGGAAGCCGGGGACGGTGAGGTACTCGTCGACGACCAGCCGGCCCCGTTCGGTGCGCAGGCCCAGCTCGGCCACGAACGGGTCGGGGCGCACCCCGACGCACCAGACCAGGGTGCAGGTGGGCACGTACTCGCCGTCGCTGAGCTTGACCCCGTCGGGGGTCGCCTCGGCCACCGAGGTGCCCATCCGCACGTCCACGCCCCGCCGGTCGAGCACCCGGTGCGCGGTGTCCGACATCCGCTTGTCCAGCTCGGGCAGCACGCGGGGGGCGATGTCGAGCAGCATCCACCGCGGGCGGATCTTCAGCCGGGGCCGCTGGGCCATCAGCGCGTCGGTGAAGAGCTGGCCGTGCGCGGCCACCTCGGTGCCGGTGTAGCCGGCGCCGACCACCACGAAGGTGGCCCGGGCGCGCTGCTCGGCCGGGTCCTCGGCCTGCTCGGCCAGTTCAATCTGGCGGACCACGTGGTCGTGCAGGTAGAGCGCCTCTGGCAGGCCGCGGAAGCCGTGCGCGTACTCGGTCACCCCGGGGATGGGCAGCAGTTTGTTGACGCTGCCCACGGCGAGCACCAGCCGGTCGTACGCCAGCCGGTTGCGGTCCCCCTCCGGCTGGGTGAACCCGACCCAGCGGTTCTGCAGGTCGACGTGGTCGGCCTCGCCGATGACCACCCGTACCCCGTTCAGCGTGCCGGCCAGTGGCACGGCGATCCGGGTCGGCTCCACGACCCCGGCGGCCACCTCGGGCAGCAGCGGCAGGTAGAGGAAGTAGTCGGTGGAGTTCAGCACCACGATCTCGGCCTTGTTCCGGGCCAGCCGGCTCAAGGTCTTCGCCGCGTGGTAACCGGCGAACCCGGCCCCCACGATCACCACACGAGGTTTCGTCATTGCGGCCCCGTTCCCACCGACCGGGGGGACAAACGTGGACTCAGCCGGAAAGCCGGACGTACCCGGCGTCGCCCACCGCCTCCAGGTCCCATTGGTGCCCGAAGGCCCGCAGCCGTTCGATGGTGATCCGGCCGACCTCGGGCGGGATGTGCGGGTCGACGGTCAGCCGGCCGTTCTCCGGCTCCAGGCCGAGCATCGCCCGGGTCAGCGCGAGCGGGGTGCCGGTGGCCCACGCCTGCGGGCTGCAGGCCGTCGGGTACGGCACCGGGAAGAGCAACCGCTGCCGGGGAAACCCGCTCATCGCCTCGGGCAGCCGGTAGTCGAAGTGCCCGGCGGCGTCCAGCAGCGCCAGGCTGATCCGGTTCGCCTCGTCCCGGTAGCCGTAGCGGGCCAGGCCGAGCACGGCCAGCGAGTTGTCGTGCGGCCAGACGGTGCCCAGGTGGTAGCCGAGCGCGTTGTAGAGCCGCTCGCTGCGGGCCATGGTCCGGATGCCCCAGCCGGAGAACATGTCGTCCGACATCAACTGCCGCACCACCGCCGCGGCCCGCTCGGCCGGCACGATGCCGCTCCACAGCAGGTGCCCCATGTTGGAGGTCATCGCGTCGACCCGGTTCTTGTCGCCGTCGAGCGCGACCGCGTAGTAGCCGCCCCGCTCGTCGATCCAGTAGTCCCGGTTGAACCGCTCGAACAGCCGGGCCGCGTCGGCGCGCAACCGTTCGGCGAGGGCCGGGTCGGCGAGCGGCCCCTCGGCCAGCTCGGCCAGCCGCAGCTTCGCGTCGTAGGTGTAGCCCTGCAGGTCGGAGGTGGCCAGCGGCAGCACCGGTATCCGGCCGTCGGCGAAGCAGACCCCGTCCGGCGAGTCCCGCCAGCACTGGTTGCCGAGCCCTTCCGGCGAGCGGGTGGCCTACTCGACGTAGCCGTCGCCGTCCCGGTCGCCGTAGTCGTCGATCCAGTGCAGCGCGGCGATCGCGTTGTCCCGCAGCAACCGCACGGTCTCGTCGTCGCGGCTCCACCGCCAGTACTCCGACAGCAGGATCAGCCAGAGCTGGGTGGCGTCCGCGGTGCCATAGTTGGGCGTGTAGGGCTTCACCCCGGTGCGGGTCAGCTCGCCGCTGCGTACCTCGTGCAGGATCTTGCCGGGCTCCTCGTCGGTGAAGTCGTCGCAGCGCCGCCCCTGCAACCGGGCCAGCGCGAGCAGCGCCCCCTGGGCCAGCATCGGCCCGGCCCCCAGCGTCTGGTACGCGGTGATCAAGGTGTCCCGGCCGAAGACGGTGAGGAACCAGGGCAGGCCGGCGCCGGGCAGCACGATCCGCTGCCCCTTGACCTCGAGTTCGAGCCGCAGCGCGGCGAGGTCGTCGCGCGACTTGCGCACCGTCCGCGTCAGCGTCTCGTTGTCGCTGCTCAGCACTGCCCGGTCGGTGGTCCAGCGGCGCACCGGGTCGTCGACCCGCTGGTGGATGACGTCGGCGATGTCGCCGCGGACCGGCTCCACCACCCCCATCCCCGGCGGCAGTGGCACGTGCAGGTCCACCTCCCACTCCTCGCGCGGTGACAGCTCGATCTCCCAGACCAGCTCGTCGCCGTCGATCCGGGCGACGGGCATCGAGCTGCGCACCCGGGTCTCCGCGGCGAACCCGTCCGCCGCGTACGAGAAGCAGAGTTCCGGCCGGTCCGGTTGGTGGTCGCGGGTGATCTGTGCCGAGCGGTCCCGGACGCCCGACTTCACCTCGAACAGGTCGGCGAAGTCGGCGCTCACGGCCAACCGCAGCTCGAACCGGACCGGTTCGGGGCGGAACGACGCGATAGTGAACCGCTCGTGGAAGCCGTCGCCCACGTAGCGCAGCCGGCGCACGCCGAGGCTGTTCGTCGGCAGGTCGGGCAGCTCCGGGTTGGTGAGCACGTACTGGGCCGAGTAGTGCTGGACCGTCTCCGAGCGCAAGGCGAGCAGCCGGCCACCGTTGACCGTCAGCACCCACGCGCTGACCAGCCGGGTGTCCAGGTGCACCAGGCCGCCGATGCTGCCCGGCGGCACGTCTCCGCAGCGGTCGGCGTACATGAAGGTCGGGCCGCTGAGCACGGCGAGCGAGTCCGGGCCGAGCTCGGGCGGCAGCGCCCGCTGGTCACCGCCCTCCCAGGCGGTGGCGACCAGGCCGGGGGTGGGATCCACGGGCGTCGCACGGACGGCAGTCATACGTCTCACCGTAGGAACGACGATCACCGTCCGTCATCACACGCTCCGGGTGAAAACCGGCGCACATCCACGACCGACGATATGGACAACCACCGCCGTCGATGGCGAACATGCGGTGATGGGATCTCACGACACCGCCGGCGACCGACCCACGAGGTCCACCCGGCGCACCTTCCTGTCCGCGTCCGCCGCCGCCACCGCCTCCGCCGTCGCCGTGCCCCTGCTGGCCGAGCCCGCCGCCGCACACGACGGCCCGCCCGCCGGGCCGGGCCGTCCGGTGCGGCCGCAGTCCCCCGACCGGGACCTGCGTGACCTGCTTGGTTCAAGCCCTGGCTGGAGGCTGAGCGCGCCGCCAAGCAGCTCCGCTACTTCAGCCCCAACCTCATCCCCGGCCTGCTCCAGACGGAGAACTACACCCGCGCGGTGCTGCGCTTCGACGACACCTGCCCGGAGGCCGAGGTCGAGCAGCAGGTGGCCGCCCGGCTGGAGCGGCAGAACATCCTCACCAGGGAGCGCCCGCCCCAGGTCGTCGCCGTCATCGACGAGCCAGCGCTGCGGCGCCGGGACGCGATCATGGGCGAGCAGATCGCGCACCTGCTGCGCATGACCGAGCTGCCCCACGTGCATATCCACGTCATCCCCGCCGACGCTGGGTTGCACGTGGGGCTTTCCGGCCCGCTCGCGCTGGGGATGCTGCCCGACGGGAGCTGGGTCGGCCATCTGGAGAACCAGCTTGCCGGCTCGGTCATCGACTCCGCGGATGGAGTGGCTACGCATCAGGCCAGATGGGAGGGCGTGCGGGGTGTTGTTCTCCCAAGCCCTATCAGTCGCCCTGGTGAAGGAAGTCGAGAGCCAGCATGGACCTCAGTAACGCGCGATGGAAGAAGTCGACTCGCAGCGGCACGAGTGGTGGCGACCCCGTTGAGGTAGCGGACAACCTGCCCGGCGTGGTTGCCGTCCGCGACAGCAAGGACCCGTCCGGCCCGATGCTCGCGTTCGCTCCGCGGGCCTGGCGCTCGTTCGTGGAGTTCGCCAAGAAGCACTGACCCGGAAACGCAAGAAGGCCCGGCCCCCCAACACTGGGGAGCCGGGCCTTCGGTTCTTCGGCTACTTCTGGTTCGGCGGGATCACCGGCACGGTGGTGGCGGTCTTCAGCACTCGACGGATGTACGGGTACGTGGGCTCGACCAGTTCATGGTCATCGCCCGTCCAGTCCTGCTGTCCAACGTGCTTGGCGGCCCAGTCGACCACCGGCCCGTAGGGCTCCAGCGGCTTCTCGCTGGTGTGCATGGGGTCGGACAGCTTCTCGGTGCGCCAGTCACGCCGACGCAGCGTCCACCGGCTGTCGGGCTCTCGCACGAGAGCCCAGCCCCCAGCATCACGCTGGGGGCATTTCTGTGTCTCCGGCCTACCGCCACACCACGTCAATCAGATCCTCGTTGAAGTCCCGTCCAGTCGGCCGGACCACCCGGCCCTTCTCCTCGTTCCACACCGGCTCGATCGGCAGGATGATGACCGCCTCCACGTACCGCTCGATAAAGGCGCGCTTCTCGTGCATGGTCGCCGTCTTCCACCGCTTGCGGACCTCCTTGGCCTGGTCCGCCGACACCGTCTGGCGCTCCACCATCGACTGCGCGGCCAGCAGCTCGTCCCGCTCCCGGATCAGCTCAGCCCGCATGGCGAAGTAGTCCTTCGACGGCAGCCTCTGGCTCCTGTCCGCGTGCTTCCACTGGTTCCACAGCTCCTGGAGCAGTTCGTCGATGTCGGCCAGGCGCTCCTGGTCCCCGGCGTCAGCCTCGGCGACCGGCTCGCCGGCATCGGCCAGCTTGTCGTCGTGCTCGAACACCAGCTCGCGGATCAGGTCGTCCACCTTCTGCATGTTCCGGGTGTTGCTGCCGCACCCGCCGTCCAGCTTGCCGTCGCACTGGTAGCGGAAGTACCGGCTGCCGCGGATCAGGCTGCTCACGCCCGTCATGCGGGGGTGGTGCTGGCACTTGCCGCACCGCACCAGCCCGGAGAGCAGGTACTTGCGATTGCCGCCCACCTCGTAGTCCAGCGCCGGCTTCGCCCTCTCGCCGATGCGAGCGATCAGCGCGTCCCACTTCTCGCGGGAGAGGATCGGCTCCCACTGGCCGACGACCTCGGTGCCGTCGGGCTTCTTGACGATCTCCCAGCGGTCGCTCACGCGGCCGGTCGCGTCCGGCGTCCGCACCATCCTGGCCCGCAGCCCGCACAGCCGGGGGTTGCGCAGCATCGACAGGAACGGCGACCACTTCCACGTGTTACCGCGGGGAGTGAGGATGCCCCGGTCGTGCCAGTCGTGCATGATCCCCGTGGGCGTCACGCCCGCCAGGATCTTGTCGACGGCCTGCACGATCTCCGCAGCCTCGACGCTGTCCTTCGTGCGCTTGTCGGCCTGCCAGCCGAACGGGCGGTGGGCGCCGACGGGGATGCCCGCCTCGGCCAGCTCCTGGTGCTTGCGCTTGTTCCGGCGGGACGTGTCGGCGCTGGCCTTGTTCGCCATGGCCACCATGACCCGAGCCATGGCCCGGCCGTCGTCGGTGTTCAGCTCCAGCGAGCCGCTGGTCCCCTCGAAGCGGCGGCGGTAGTATTCGGCCAGCTCAATAGCGTCCTCCAGGTCCCGGGAGTCACGGGCCAGGCGGTCGATGTTGTAGACGCAGACGCCCTGGTGTGCGCCAGTGCGGAGAGCGGACAGCATCTTCTGCCACCGGGGCCGGATGACGCGCCACACGTAGTACCGGAAGCCCTCGGGGTCGATCAGCGTGATGCGCTTCTTCTTGAACGCCGACGTGTCGTTCTCGACATAGAACGTGATCTGGGTAGCACCCCGCGCCAGAACGTACCCGACAGTGTCCTTCGCCTGCCGTCGCACGCCGCTCTCGTCATCGTCCCGGTCATCGGAGATGCGGAGGTAGATGGCGACGTGCATCCCAGCGAAGGACTGGGCGTGGGAAGGCAGCAGGTCGAGGCCCAACTGTTCGCGGGCGAGGTCGCCCGGCGCGGTGAGGCCATCAAGGTCCTCTGCGGGCTTCAGGAGCAGGGCGGCTAGGTCCAGCATGGAGATCACCTTACACGTTCAGGGCGGGCCATGTTATGCAACGACATCGTGGGCAGCAGCACCGCCGACGACGGCATCCGCGACCCGCACCGCGTGCGGCTCTTCGCCGAGGGGGTGCCGACCGCCGAGACGCCGGCCGAGGCGGCCACCCGGCAGTCCGTCGGCGGCGAGAACGACTCGCCGTCGCGGCAGCTGGCCCGGTTCGTGGTCGACACCGCCGAGAACTCCGCCACCGGCATGCGGGTCCGGGTGATCTACCGGCGGGACCGCTACCTGCGCGGCAGCGACCACATCTCGTTCCTGCGCGAGGGCTGGCCGGCGGGCCGGTTCACCGAGCCGAACGCCCCCGGCACCCCGAAGGGCGCGGTGATCGTCACCAGCAACCTCACCAACGACACCACGCTGCGCTGGCAGCGCGGCGACGAGCCGGACCTGGCCGGCTACGAGGTGCTGTGGCGGGAGACCACCGCGGCGGAGTGGCAGCGGGTGATCCCGGTCGGCGACGTCACCGAGGTGACCATCGACCTGTCCAAGGACAACGTCTTCTTCGGCGTGCGGGCGGTGGGCCGGGACGGGCACCGCAGCCCGGTGGCGTTCCCCCGGCCAGGCAGCTAGCGCGGTTCACCCGGTTCGGGCGGGGTGCGCTCACCCGGCGGCGGCGGAGCCTGGTGGTCGGTCCCATCTGAGCGGGAGGCAACCCGATGAGCACGCCGATGTCCAACGACCAGCGGCAGCCGATCTACCTGCGGCAGAGCGGCCGCACCCGGCTCACCCCGCGGCAGCGGCGGCGGGTCGAGCACAAGCAGGGCCGCATCGAGCGGCTGGGCATGCAGCGCGGCGACGCGCGACGGCCCGGACGCTGAGCCGTCATCCGGTGCCGGTCGCCCGCGGGCGGCCGGCACCGGCCTGTCCGGCCGCCGGTGCGGTGATCGCCCAGCGCTCGTGGTCCCGCCAGGCCCCGTCGATGAAGAGGTACTCCGGCGAGTACCCCTCCAGCCGGAAGCCCAGCTTGCGGGCCACCCGGCGGGACGGCTCGTTGCCCGGCTGGATGTTCGCCTCCAGCCGGTGCAGGCCCAGCACGGTGAAGGCGTGCTCGATCACCAGGCCGATGCCGGCCGAGGCGTGCCCGGTGCCGCTGTACGGCAGGAAGGCGGCGTAGCCGAGGTAGCCGCCGCGCAGCGCGCCGAGCAGGATCCCGCTGATGTTCACGTACCCGGCGATCTCCCCGCTGGCCCGGTCGCAGATCAGGTAACCGGAGTGGTCCCGCCGGCGGATCTTGGCCAGGTACGCGGCGTACGCCGCCGGGTCGGCCGGGGCGGCGAGCCAGGGGTGGTGCAGCTCGCGGCTGCGCCGGGCGGCCGCGATGAACTCGGCCTCGTCGGCCGGTCGGGGGCGGCGGATGCCGGCCGGACCGGCGGTGCGCAGATATCTCACGGCGGACAACTGTGGCCCCGGCTCCGGTCGACGTCCAGCGGGTTACCCCCCGCGGCGCCCGGATTGTGCCGGGCGTCACCCGCGGATCACCCGCGCCCACGCGTCCCGCACTCGCCCACTCCCGGAGGCGCACTCTCAGTGGACGAGTGGCTGTTTGCCGCCGGACAGCCACTCATTCGGTGAACGTGCGCGGGGTGGTGG
>NZ_QGSW01000356.1:0-9192 GCF_003176715.1 Micromonospora sp. S4605 | reverse complement strand
GTGCTGTGACTGTCCATCGGTCTCCCCGGGGTGGAGGGGGTCGGGCGGGGTCGGGACGGGTTCGCGTGGGTCAGGCGCTGTTCTCCGCCCGCTGGCGCAGGTGCTCGGCCACCGCGAGCCACTCCTCGGCGATCGCGCAGGCCAGGTCGGCGATGGCGTACGCGCAGTGCGGCGCGATCGAGTGCACGACCGTCTCCCACCCGTCGGGCGAGGTGGCCCGCGCGTCGAGCCACCGCAGGAGGCTACGTCCGCTGTCGGTGAACCGGACAGACGGATCGCGACGCAGGTTGCGCAGGATCGTCTCCCGATCGCGCAGCGGCCCGCCCCGTACGCTCATCAGCCGGCGCAGCTCCCGCTCCGGGCTCGGCGGCTCCGGCCGGGGCCGGTTGCCGCGCTGGCGGGGCGGGATCGGGTCCTCGCCGCGGCGGATCCGTTCCCGCACGTCCCGGGCGGTGCCGGGCGAGATCCCGGCGCGCCGGGCCACCTCGCGCAGCGAGGCGTCGGGGCGCAGCGCGAACAGCTCCCCGGCGCGGCGGCGACCGTCCGCGCCGTTGACCGGGCGGACCCGGCCGTCCCGGCCGATCCGGCTGTGCAACTGCGGCTGATCCACAGTTGCTCCCCGCCGGATGACGCCGACGGTCTTGGCGGAGAGGCCGGTCACGGCGGCGATCGCCCGGTCCGACCACTGTGGATGGGACCGGAGGATGCGGGCGGCGGCCGCCTCCCGGTCGGCCAGCGAGAGAGGCAGCCCGTGGGCGATGTTGGTCTCGACGGCGATCACGAAGGCGGCGTCCTCACCACCCTCGAAGAGCCGGCAGGCGATCTCCTCCTGGCCGCGCAGCACGGCCGCGCGCAGCCGGTGCATGCCGTCGATCACCCGCAAGGTCTGCCGGTGCACCAGGATCGGCGGCAGGTCGGCGTCGGAGTCGGCGAGCATCCGGACGTGCTGCACGTCCTCCCCGGAGAGCCGGGGCGAGTCCGCCGGCAGCAGCTTGCTGATCGGCAGCATGGTGACGGGGTGGTTCTCGGGCGACGGAGACGGCTTCGGGATCCGTGGCGGCTGCATGGGTCGCTTGACCTCCGTCGCCGCGGACGAGGTGGGCATGAGCTGGTTTGCGGGCATCGACAAGGCACTCCCCCGAGTTGTCTTCAAAGCAACTTCGCCTGCGCTTTGTCCGGTCCGTTCGACCAATTCGATCCGCTAATTGGCACAATGCGCTCCGAAATGGACAGGTTGCCGCTCAGCCCCCAACCGCAGCATCCCGTCACGGAGCGCGGACACAAAGCTATGAACGGGAAGCCGCCCGCGCAATCGGCAGCACGTTCCACATCGACATCTGTTGGTTATCTGACGATGACGAAGGGTCACATTTTCGGTCGATGAGTTTTCTCGCCAGGGACCCGGTGGCCCACTATGTTGCTGCCCATGGCTCATCGGGAGGCGCCGGCATCCATCGGTCAACGTCTACTGTGGTTCCTGGAGCACTACCGCCCGGACACCGCGTCGCTGAACTGCCCCGTCGTGTGCAAACTGCACGGTCCGCTCGACGTCACCGAGCTCCAGGTGGCCCTGGGCCGGCTGACCCGTCGACACGAGGCGCTGCGGACCACGCTGGTACGCCGCGGGCGGGAGCTCGTCCAGCACATCCACGACGACCTGCCACCGCCGTTCGAGGTGGTGCCGCTGACCGCCGAGCCGGACCGGCTCGACGCGGTGGTCGCCGAGGCCGTCGAGCGGGAGCTGCACACGCCGGTCGACGTCGGTCGGCACCCGCTGCGGGTCACCCTGTGGCGGCTCGGACCGGACGAGCACATGCTCTGCCTCAACATGCACCACCTGGTCTCGGACGCCTGGTCGTGCGGCATCGTGCTGCAGGATCTGATCCGGTTCCTGGAGGCCGGGCCGGACGGCGACCCCGGGCTGCCCCCGGTGCAGTGGCAGTACCCGGACTTCGCCCGGTGGCAGCACGAGCAGCTGACCAGCGGGGCGCTGAAGGTGCACCAGGACTACTGGATCCGGCAGCTGCGCGGCATGAAGCTGGTCGAGCTGCCGCCGGCGGTGCCGGCCACCGACGGCGGCCGGCCCACCGGGATCGAGGTCGCCACCATCGACGCCGGCGTGTTCAACCGGCTCAAGGCCGTCGCCCGGGGCGAGCGGACCACCCCGTTCGCGGTGATGCTCTCGCTGTACTACCTGCTGCTGGCCCAGCGCACCGGGCAGACCGACATCTCCGTGGCGTCGCTGTTCGCGAACCGGTCGGTCAAGGGCGTCCAGACCACCGTCGGCTTCTTCGCCAACATGGTGGTGCTGCGCAACCAGGTCGATCCGGACGCCCCGTTCGTCGAGGTGGTCCGCCGGGTCCGGGGCACCGTCATCGACGGCTTCCTGCACGAGGGCATCCCGTACCAGATGCTGCCGCTGAACCTGCAGAACACCTCCGGCCGGGTCGACGACGTGGTGTTCCAGATGCTGCTCACCCCGCCGCCGGGCACCAAGGTGCAGGCCCGCGGCGTGGAGTTCGAGCTGTACACGCCGGACTCGCTGGGCAGCCGGTTCGGCCTGGAGCTGGGGCTGATCCCGCAGCACAGCGGCGCCTGCCAGGCGATGCTCTTCTACACCACCGACCGGTTCCAGCCGGCCTGGGCGGAGGAGTTCCTGGCGGACTACCTCACCCTGGCCCGGGCGGCGGCCGCCCGGCCCACGGAGCCGCTCAGCCTGACCCGGGTGTGACCGTGCCGCGCTACGACGAGGCCGAGGTCGCCGGGCTCGCCGACCCGTACCCGCACTACGCCGAGCTGCGCGCCGCCGGCCGGGTGGTGCCGGCCGGGCCGGGCGCCTGGGCGGTCACCCGGCACGCCGACGTCACCGCCCTGCTGACCGACCCGCGGCTCAGCCACGAGTTCCCCGACCTGGTCTACCGGCTCTCCGGCGAGCCCGACGAGCTGACCGAGTTCTTCCGGGCCACCGTGCTCAACCGGGATCCGCCGCAGCACTCGACGCTGCGCCGGGCGATGGCCCGGACGGTCAATCCGCGTACCGTGGCGGCGCTGCGGCCACGGATCGTCGAGCTGGTCGGGGAGCTGTTCGCGGCGATGGCCGACGCGCCGGCGGCCGACCTGGTCGCCGACCTGGCCTACCCGCTGCCGGTCACGGTGGCGGCCGAACTGCTCGGCATCCCGGTGGCCGACCGGGCGGAGGCGCAGCCGCACGCCGTCGCGCTGGGGCGGATGTTCGGCTCCGGCGCTCCCACCGAGCAGGAGCGGGCGGACGCCGTCCGGGCGGTCGGCTGGCTGCGCGGCTACGTCGGCGGGCTGCTGCGCGAGCGGGCCGGCCGGGACGGCGACGACATGCTGTCGCACCTGCTCCGCGACGCCGAGGCGACCGGCACGATCAGCCGGGCGGAGCTGGTCGACAACGTCATCTTCCTGTTCTTCGCCGGCTTCGAGACCACCACCAACCTGCTCTCCACCGGCGGCGCGCTGCTGCTGCACCGCCCGGAACTGCTGGACCGGTTGCGCCGGGACCCGGGCCTCGCGCCCGGCGCGGTGGAGGAGTTCCTGCGCTGGGACTGCCCGATCCACGCCACGTCCCGGGTGGTCCGCGAGCCGGTCACCGTCGGCGACCGGGTGATCCGGGCCCGCCGGGTGGTGGTGCTGCTGCTCGCCTCCGCGAACCGCGACGAGCGGCGGTTCCCCGAGCCGGACCGGATCGACCTGGCCCGCTCCCCCAACCCGCACCTGGCGTTCAGCTCCGGTCCGCACCACTGCCTGGGCGCCACCCTGGCCCGGGTCGAGGGCGCGGCGGTCTTCGGTCACCTCGCCACCCGGCTGCGCCGGTTCGAGGCCACCGGCCCGGCCCACCGCCGCACCGGACTGGGTTTCCGGGGGTACGACCGGATCCCGGTGCGGGTGGTGTGCAACTGAGGAGACGCGCCAGTCAGCCGGCGGCGAAGGTGACCGGCAGCTGCTTCAGGCCGTTCATGAAGTTCGACTCCAGCCGAACCGCGGGGCCGGTGCGGCGCAGTCGGGGCAGGTGCGGCGCGAGCTCCTCGAAGAGCACGGCGGCCTCCACCCGGGCCAGGTGCGAGCCGAGGCAGAAGTGCGGCCCGACCCCGAACGCCAGGTGCGGGTTGGGACTGCGATCCAACAGGAAGGTTTCCGGTCGGTCGAAGACGGCCTCGTCCCGGTTGGCCGAGATGTAGTACAGCACCACCTTGTCCCCGGCCCGGATCGGTTGCCCGGCCAGCTCGGTGTCGACCACGGCGGTCCGGCGGAACTGCATGATCGGCGTCGTCCAGCGCAGCAGCTCGTCCACCGCGGTCGGCACCAGGTCGGGTTGGCCGGCGAGCCGGTCGGCGAGGTCGGGACGGTCGGCCAGCAGGTCGAGGCCGCCGGAGATCAGGTGCCGGGTGGTCTCGTTGCCGGCCACCACCAGCAGCAGCCACAGGTGGCAGTACTCGCTCTCGGTGAGCCGACGGCCGTCCACCTCGGCGGTCACCAGCCGGCTCACCAGGTCTTCGCCGGGGTCGCGCCGGCGGGCCTTCGCCGCGGTGAGGGCGTACCCGAACGCCTCGACGAAGGTCTGCTTGAACACCTCCACGTCGCCGCCGCCGAAGGCCGGATCGTCGAAGCCGACCAGGTTGTTGCTCCAGCGCAGGAAGAGCCCACGGTCCTCGCGGGGGATGCCGAGCAGGTCGGCGAGGACCAGCAGCGGCAGCTCGGCGGCGACCTCGGCGACCGCGTCCACCGGCTGGCCGGCGGTCGCCCGCCGGACGATCTGCCGGGCGTGCTCGGCGATGGCCGCGCGCATGCCGCGTACCACCGGGGCGGTGAACGCGGCGGTGACCACCCGGCGCAACCGGGTGTGCGCGGGCGGGTCCATCCCGACCAGCAGCTGCCGGGAGCGCTCCAGGTCGGCCCGGGAGGTCGGATCGGCGAGGAACGCGCCGCGCTCGGCGGAGGAGAAGACCTCCGGTCGGCGCGACGCGGCGACCACCGCCGCGTGCCCGGTGACCGCCCAGTAGCCGCCGACCCGCTGCACCACCGTGCCCCGGGCCGAGTGCCGCCGCAGCGGCACCTCGGCCACCCAGCTGACCGGCGTCTCCCGGCGGCGGCGGGCGAACTCGGCGAACGGCGGACCGTCCAGATAGGTGGCCGGGTCGGCGAGACTGCCGGTGACGGCGGCGGCCCGGGTCAGCTGCGGGCTCACCGGACGGACACCTCCGGGCGCTGCCCGGCCCGGCGGTGCGGCGGCGCCGGGTCCGGCCGGTCGCCGTCCGGCCCGTCCGGCCCGTCCGGCCCGACCAGCAGGCCCCGGCGGCGCAGCGCCGGCATCACCCCCTCACCGAACCAGTACGCCTCCTCCAGGTGCGGCTGTCCGGACAGGATCAGGTGGTCCAGCCCCTGCGCGTGGTACTCGGCGATCCGGTCGGCCACCTCGTCGTGCGACCCGACCAGGGTGATCCCCGGCCCCTGGCGGACCAGGCCGTAGCCCGCCCACACGTTCGGGTAGATCTCCAGCCGGTCGGTACGGCCACCGTGCAGCGCCGCCATCCGGCGTTGTCCCTCGGAGTCGCTGCGGCGGAACCGCTCCTGGGTCCGGGCCACCAGCGCCGGATCCAGGTTGGCCGTCATGGCGTCCGCCACCGCCCAGGCCTGCTCGGAGGTGTCCCGGCTGATCACGTGGAACCGGGTGCCGAAGGCGATCTCCCGCCCCGCCTCGGCCGCCAGCGCCCGCACCCCGGCCACCAGCGAGCCGGTCTGCGCGGGCAGTTCCGCCCAGGTGAGGAAGACGTCGGCCCGGCGCGCCGCCACCCGCTGCGCGGCGGCGGAGGAACCGCCGAGGAAGATCGGCGGCGGATCCGGCCGGCGCATCACCGTCGCACCGGCCACCCGGTAGTGCTCCCCGTCCAGGTCCACCGGCCCCGACCAGGCGCCGCGCAGCACGGCGAGGAACTCGTCGGCCCGCGCGTACCGCTGGTCGTGGGCCAGCCAGTCGCCGTAGCGGTGCTGCTCCTCCGGGTCACCGCCGACCACCACGTTGAGCAGCAGCCGGCCGCCGGAGATCCGCTGGCAGGTGGCCGACATCTGGGCGGCCAGGGTCGGCGAGAGCAGCCCGGGACGGAACGCGACCATGAAGCGCAGCCGCGCGGTGCGCTGACTCAGCGCCGCCGCGACCAGCCACGGGTCCTCACAGAAGATGCCGAACGGCACCAGCGCCCCGGCGAAGCCGAGCCGGTCGACGGCGCCAGCCACCTGGCTCAGGTAGTCGATGTCCGGATCCCGGCGCAGGGTGGCCACGCCGGGTGGCCCGCCGGCGCGCGGCCTGGCCACCTCCCGACCGTCGCCGTGGGCGGGGATGAACCAGTAGAGCTGCAGAGACATGGCGCCCCCCGGGTGAGCGAACGGGCACGCACCGTTCAGCGCGATCGTCCGGAACCCTCACATCCGTCGGTCCGCGCCGTCAACGCGGCCGGTTCCAGCACCAGCACCGGCTTGACCACGGCACCGGCCAGCAGGTCGGCCAGCGCCGCCTCCGGATCGTCGAACGAGCGGTAGGCGACCAGTTCGGGGAAGGGGAACCGGCCCTGCTCGGCCAGCCGCAGCAGCGCCGGCACCAACTCCTCGGGACGGCCCTCGCCGCCGAGCGAACCCTGGATCCGCTTGCCGCGCAGCATGGTCTGCTGGTCGACGGCGAACGTCTCACCCGGCCGGGCGGCCCCGACCAGGCAGCACGTCCCCGGCATGCCCACCGCGTCGACGGCCTGCCGGACGACCCGGGGATCTCCGGTGCACTCCACCGTGACGTCGGCCGGCCCGTCGCAGCGCTCCCGGACGGCCCGGGCCACGTTGCGGACGCCGGTCACGTCCACGGTGTGCGTGGCGCCGTACCGGCGGGCCAGGGCCAGCCGGGCGGGATCGCGGTCGACGGCCACGATGGTGGTGGCCGCCGTGCAGCGGGCGGCCATCACGGCGGCCAGCCCCACCGCGCCGACGCCGAACACCGCCACCGACGCGCCCGGCTCCGGGCGGGCCGCGTAGAGCACCGCCCCGGCGCCGGCGCTGATCCCGCAGCCCAGCGCGGCGACCGCGGCCAGCGGCAGGCTGGTGCGCACCGGCACCAGCGCCTCGGCCGGCAGCACCGCGTGGCTGGCGAACGACGACTGGCCGAAGAAGCGCCCGGCCACCGGGGTGCCGTCGGCGCGGCGGAACACCGCGCCCCCGTCCGGGCGTCGCCCGCCGAAGAGCAGGCCGGGCAGGTCGGCGCAGTACCGCGGCCGGCCGCCCCGGCAGTGCCGGCAACGTCCGCAGGCCGGCCAGCCGAGCAGCACGGCCTCCCCGACGGCCGGCGACCGGACGCCCGGTCCCACGTCGAGCACCCGGCCGACGCCCTCGTGCCCGAGCACGCCGGGCAGCGGGAAGGCGGACCGGCCGGAACGGGCGTCGGCGTCGGTGCGGCAGACCCCGGAGGCGACGATCCGGACCAGCACCTCGCCCGGTCCCGGGCCGTCGAGACGCAGCTCCTCCAGGCGCAGCGGGTGGTCGGGAGCGGGCGCCACCGCGGCGGTCACCCGCATCGTCGCCGCCTCCGCCCGACCGCCACGACGCGAGGATAGGGGCCTGGCCGCCCCGGCGGCACCGGGTGCGAGGTCGCGCAATCCGAGCGCGTTGTCCCCGCTCCGCGACGGGACATAGCCTCGACAGCCACTGTCAGAGGCCGACCGGTCAGGGGATGCTCATGCAACCGGCGATTGTCGACCGTATCGAGGACATGTACGTCAAGCACCAGGCCGACCCGTACCCGGTGTACCGGGAGTGGCGGGACAAGGGCCCGGTCGTGGTGGACGCGGACGGGAAGGTCATCGTCCTGGGCCACGACGACGCCAAGGCCGCGCTGGCCGATCCCGCGGTCAGCGTCGACCCGCGGGACAGCCGCTGGTACCAGCAGCGGGCCGCGGCCGGCGAGGTCAGCGCCGAGGAGGAGCAGCGGTACGCCGACGCTCCGTTCATCGAACTGAATCCGCCCGAGCACACCCGGCACCGGTTGCTGGTCGGGCAGGCGTTCGCGGCCCACGCCGCCCGGGCCGCGGAGCCCACCGCTCAGGTGGTGGACGCCCTGCTGGACCGGCTCGCCGGCGGCACCGGGTGCGACGTGGTGCGGGAGTACGCCTACGCGACCCCGATCCGGGTGCTGTGCGCGCTGTTCGGCATCGCCGACGAGGACGATCGGCAGCGGGTGCAGGACTGGTCGCACTTCATCTCCCGCTCGATGGACCCGTCCAACCCGGTGGACCCGGCCGAGGTGGACCGGGTCTCCGGCGAGCTGCGCGGCTACCTGGAGCGGCTGGTCGACGCCCGGGCCGCCGAGCCCGGGAACGACGTGGTCAGCGCCATGCTGGCCAGCCGCAGCGGCGACCAGCGGCTCACCCGGGCCGAGGTGGTCAACGGCCTGTGGCTGCTGGTCGTCTCCGGGCACGAGACCACCAGCAGCCTGATCGCCAGCGGCCTCTACAGCCTGCTCACCGAGCCGGCGCTGGCCGACCGGATGCGCGCCGAGCCGGAGAAGATGCCCGGCCTGGTGGACGAGCTGCTGCGGCTGACCCCGTTGGTGCAGTGCCTGTGGCGGCACGTCAAGCGGGACACCACCCTGCCGAGCGGGGCGCGGCTACGCGCCGGCGACAGCATGGTGATCGTGCTGGCGCAGGCGAACCGGGACCCGGAGCGGTTCACCGATCCCGACCGGCTCGACCCGGACCGCACCGAGCAGCACCTGAGCTTCGGCGCCGGGCCGCACTACTGCCTCGGCGCCACGCTGGGCCGGCTGCAGGCGAACCTGGCCCTGTCGGCCTTCCTGCGCCGGGTGGAGGCGCCCGAGCTGGCCGTCGAGCCGCCGGGTACGCCGCGGGCGCTGGGCGGGCTCACCTCGCTGCCGATCCGCTACGAGCGGGTGCTCCCGGCCGGCTGACCGCGGATACCCCGAAAGGGCGGGGCGGCCGCAGCCGCCCCGCCCTTGTCGTGTTGGTCAGTAGCGGTAGTAGTCGGCCTTGTACGGCCCCTCCACCGGCACGCCGAGGTAGGCGGCCTGTTCCTTGGTGAGCTGGGTCAGCTTGGCGCCGAGGGCGTCCAGGTGCAGGCGGGCGACCTTCTCGTCGAGGTGCTTGGGCAGCACGTACACGCCGATCGGGTACTCGT
>NZ_QGSW01000353.1:0-9208 GCF_003176715.1 Micromonospora sp. S4605 | reverse complement strand
GGTTCACCCCGATCGTCATCGAGGGGACCATCGTCGAGTCCCGCGACCTCACCGAGCCGCTCGACGCCGGGCCGGTCGATGCCGGGCCGCCGGTCTCCGCCGGTCCCGGTCCGCTCGGGCCCGACGACTCCGGCCCACCTGTCCCCAACTCGCCCGGCGCCGCGCCGGCGGGCGGATCGGCCGGCGCCGGATCCGGGCCGTCCGCCGCCGGACCGGCGGCACCGCCGAGCGCCGGGGTGACGGCTCCTCCGGCCTGGTCGGCGCGACCGGTGGGCACCGGCGTTCCGGGGCCGGAACGAGTGGCCGAGCGGCCCGGGTCGACCGGTGCGGCCGGGCTCGGACCGGCCGGTGCCGAGCCGCTGCCGGGCGTCCCGTCCGTGGGGTCGCCGGGCGGGCAGGCCGGCGGCGATGAGCCGGAAGCAGCGTCCCCGGCCCCGGCTGACCGCCGGAGCGCCGGTTGGCTCCCGAGCCAGCCGGTGTCGGCCGATCCGCCGCCGGCCGGGAACATCCCGACCCGGTCGTCGCCGGACGCGGCGACGGCTGACCGGCGGACCGCCGGTTGGCTTCCGAATCAGGGTGACCCGCAGGCGGCGGGAACGATCCCGGCCGAGCATTCCGCCTGGATCCCGGCCCGGGCCGGGGCTGGGACGCCCCAGGCCGGTGCCGCGCCCGAGGTGGCGCCGGCAGCCGGGTCGGCGGCGGAGAACGCCTCCGACCTCGCGGACACCGGCCCGCTGTGGACGGTGCCCGACCCCGTCGCCACCCCGCCGGCCGCCGGGACCCCGGCCACCGAGCAGGGCGGCGATCCGGTGTCCGCCAACCACACCGACGCTCCGACCGGTGGACCGGACACAGACCCCTGGACCGGTGGACCGGACACCGACGCTCCGACGGTGGGGTCGGGTGTCGATCCCCGGGACGCCGGCACCGGCGGGAGCACGCCAGCCGCCGAGCCGCCGCCGAGTCAGGCCGCCGAGCCGCCTTCCGCGCCGGCCGCCGAGCCGCCTTCCGCGCCGGCCGCCGAGTTCCAGCCGGCGAACCCGGTCGAGGAGGATCTGCTCGACGCGGCCGGGGCGGGCAGCACCGACACCTTCCTCTCCACGTTGCTGCTGGCCCGGGTCCTGCTGCCGGTGTCGCCGGAGTCCGCGCCGGGCAGCCGGCCCGGCGAGCCCGGCTTCGTGTGGCGTACCGAGGAGTTGGACGGGGAGACCTTCGTCGTGGTCTACACCTCTCCGGAGCGGCTCGCCGACCACACCGACGCACCGGTCGAGACGGTCCGGGTCCGGTTCGTCCAGCTGATCCGGCGCTGGCCGGACGAGGCGTGGTCGTTCGTTGTCAACCCGGGCACCCCGGTCGGCGCCAAGCTGCCCGGTGAGCAGATCGTCGGGCTGGCCAACTGGGCCGCCGAGGTGGGGCTCGGCGACGACGCCGACAACGAGCCCGAGGCGCCGACGGCTCCGGAGGTGGCCGAGCGCCCCCGGTACACCCCGCCCGCGGCGGACCCGGCCCGTCCGGTCGTCATGCAGAAGGCGGTCGCCCCCAGCCAGCTCGGCTACTACCTTGAGCGCGGCTACGACCGGGTCTCCGGGTTCGTGCACCGGGCCAGCGAGCTGGCCCACCTGACCACGCCGGCCCAGCTGTACGAGGCCCTCGGCCTGGGCTATCCCGACTCGCCGTTCGCCCGCAACGCCGAGGAGATCTACCTGCTGCGCTGGCCGGCGTACCGGCCCAGCCTCTACCGGATTCCCTACGGCGGGCAGAACGAGGCCGCCATGCGGGCCATGGAGGGCTGGGTCATCGAACGCGCGCCGTTCCGGGGCAACGGCTTCGCCCCGGGCGAGAGCAGTGACGTGGTGGCGGAGTTCAAGGTGGACAGCGCCCGGCTGCCGCACGGCGCGCAGCTGTGGCGGATCGGCGCGGACGGCACCGAACGGATGGTCGCCGTGCTCGACACCGACGCGCTGCTCTGGCGCCGGGTGGACGCGCCGTGATCCGGGACGGCTACGTGGCCCGGTGGCGCGGGCGGGAGTACCAGGCCAGCCCGGACGGCGACGACATCCGGCTCTACCAGCCCGAACCAGGCGAGGGTTTCCAGGAGGTACGCCCCGGCCGGTACGTCCGGGTGCTGCCGGCCACCGAGGTGGAGGACCTGGCGTACGTGCGGACCACCTGCACCTGGCAGGGGCAGCCGTTCATCGTGCTCGGCGAGCACGACGGCTGGCTGCGGGTCGAGTACACCGGCGGGCGCTGGCCGGTCGCCCGGGCGATGGGGCTGGAGGTGTTCGACTTCGGCGTCTACCAGGGCTGGGCGCCCGCCGCCGAGGTCGCCGACCTGCGCGAGCAGCGGGTCTGAGTCAGGACTTCGCCCAGCGCAGGATCTCGCCGAGCACCACCTCCGGCGCCTCCACGTGCGGGAAGTGGCCCACGTCGTCGAGCAGCCGCCACTCGTACGGCGCCACCACGTACCGGCCGGAACCCTGGGCGGTACGCGGCAGCGAGGCCCGGTCGAGCGCGCCGTGCAGTTGCAGGGTCGGGGTGATCAGCGGTTTCTGCATCAGCCGGACGAACCGGTAGCCGTGCAGGCGCAGCACCGAGCGGAACGCCCAGCGGTAGCCCTCCAGCGCGCAGAACGCGGCCTGCGGAATCCGCATCGCCTCCCGGCAGCGCCGCGCGTACGCCTCGAAGTCCGGCCCGGACACCCAGCGCTGGCCGCCCCAGCGGCGCAGCATCTCCTCGACCGCCGCGGCACCGTCCCGGGTGAGCACGTGCTCGTAGCGGGGCAGCTGGAACTTCAGGGTCGGGGTGGACGCGGCGAACTGCCCGCGCGGGTCGGCGAAGATGGCGGCCCGCAGCCGCAGCGGGTGCGGCGCGCCGAGCACCACCAGCCGCCGGACCAGGGCGGGGTGGAAGGAGGCCACGGTCCAGCCGATCAGGCCGCCGGCGCCGGTGCCGACCACGGTGGCGGAGCGTTCGCCGAGCGCGCGGATCAGCCCGGCGACGTCGGCGGCCAGCGTGTAGCCGTCGTACCCCCGGGGTGGCTTGTCGCTGGCGCCGTAGCCGCGCAGGTCGACGGCGACGGCGCGGAAGCCGGCGTCGGCGACCGCCGGCAGCATCTCGTGCCAGGCCCACCAGTGCTCGGGGAAGCCGTGCAGGAAGAGCACCATCGGCCCGGCGCCGGCCTCGACCACGTGGAACCGGCTGCCGTTCGCCCCGACGAACCGGTGCGTCCACGGCCCTTCGGTGAGGACGCAGGACTCGTCGACGGGCCCGTCGTGCTGCTCGGTCATGGCAGACAGCCTAGGACCCCGGTGCCGGCCGGCCCGTCCGCCGGCCCGGCGGGTGGTCGGGATCGCTGGTTCCCGGTCAGCCGACCGGGCTGATCTTGATGATGCTGGCCGGGGTGCCCGGGCCGCAGTCGGCCGCCGGATCGGCGGGGCCGACGGTCACCCGGACCCAGCTGCCGGTGGCGAAGCTGCCCTTGCCGACGCCGTGCAGCGCGTACTCGCGGCCGTCGTCGGTGACCAGGCCGTAGCAGGGCCCGGTGCCGCCCCGGGTGATCCGGCCGGCGAGGATGTTCGCCTTGCGCAGGTCGGTGGGCTGGCTGGGGGGCGCGGTCGGCGGGCCCATGGTGGGCAGGTCGGTCGTCGCGCGGAAGGGCCGTCCCGAGGGCGCCGCCGCGGTGGGGCCGGTGGGCGGCGTCGGGGTGGCGTCGGCGGACGTCCGGTCCGGTTCCGTCGGGGCGGCCGACGGCGTGGGTTCCGTGGGCACGGCACTTCCCTCCTGCGAGCCGGCGCAGCCGGCCAGGGCGAGGACGGCGGCCAGGCCGGCGACGGTGGTACGGGTTGCGCGACGCACGTGAATCGGACGCGCCGGCGCGGTGGTGGGTTCCCGCCGCGGCACCCCCGGAAACCGCCTCTGCAAAGGGCGATGCCCGGGCACGTGGCCTGCCCGGGCATCGCGTGGTGGTGCGGAATCAGCGAATCAGGAGATCCGGATCTTGGTGTAGTTGCCGTCCTCCTCCAGCACGCGGATCTTGACACCGACGGCCGGGAGCTTGACGCCGTGGTTCGGCAGCTCCGCGTACCAGTACTGCTTGGTGTCGTCGAACAGCGGCTGCGCGGCCTGGCCACGGATGTACTGCGGCTGGCTGTTGAGGTGCAGCGTGAAGGAGTCCGCCTTCCGCAGGCCGAACGGCGCGTCGTAGACCTGGACGCGGGCCCGCCAGGCCTGCCCGGTGAGGTTGTAGATCGGCCGCGGGTGCGCGTCGATGTACAGGTTGCGGCCCTCACCCGGGTGCTCGAAGGTGTCGTTGTCCGCGTACCGGGTGTTCCAGTACGAGATCAGCAGGCCCTCCTGGTACGCGTAGTGGTCCACCCAGTCCGGGCGGGTGTTCGCGTAGCCGAAGAAGTACGGACCGGTCTTCAGGTACTTGTCGTAGGAGATGTAGTGCCGGGCACCGGCGATGTAGAAGTTGTCGAACGCCCGGGTGTAGGTCTCCTCGGCGATCTCGAAGCCACCGGCGAGCGTCCAGCCCTCGGCGCCGGTCTCGGCACCGTCGGAGAGGACGGTCTGGCCGTCGGCGGTCACGGTGATGGCATCACCGTAGAAGCCACCGTCGGAGACACCACCGTCGGTCTGGTAGCGCAGCCGGAACTGCGCGGCCTGGCCGGCCACCGCGTCGAGCGGGATGTTGATGTCGACCCACTGGCCGTCGCTGCTGCCGTCCAGGGCGAAGCGTCCGGGCGAGATCTCCTTGAGCGGCTGGCCGTTGGCCGTGCCGGGCAGCGGGGTCCAGTTCTGACCCCCGTCGACCGACGCCTCGAAGAACATGTAGTCGAAGTCGGCCTCGATGTTGTAGCGGCCCTTCATGGACAGCGCCGCCGACGACTTCCCGGTCAGGTCGAGCGTCCGGGTCATCGTGCTGTTGAGGTCGTCCTCGTTACCCGAGAAGAACTGCTTGGTGCCCTCGAACGGCTTGCCGTTGTCGAAGGTGTAGTCCCGCGGCGGGAGCACCACCACGACGGCCTGCGCCTCCTTGGAGGTGTACTCCTGCGGGCCGAGGGTCATGGTGCGCTTCTGCCCCGCGACGACCACCTCGTAGTCGAGCCAGCCGAGCTGGAGCTTGTTCCACGCACCCAGGTCACCACCGCGCTCGCCGATGCCGCCGTCGTTCTTGCCGCCGAGCCGGCTCTGGGCCATCAGGGTCCAGTGCTCGTTGTTGTTGTCGCCACCGTTGATGTTGTTGTAGTCGTCCGGCAGACCGAGGTCGTGGCCGTACTCGTGGTAGAAGACGCTCCGGCCGCCGTTCTCCGGCTGGATGGTGTAGTCACCGATCCAGATGCCGGTGTTGCCGATCTGGGTGCCGCCGGCCGGGAAGTTCGGCGGGCCGGTCCGACCCTGGTCGGAGGCGAAGGCGTACCAGCGGTGGCTCCAGATGGCGTCCTCGCCCTGGTGCGGGTCACCGTCGGCCTCGTCGCCGCCGGAGTGGACGATCTGGAAGTGGTCGATGTAGCCGTCCGACTCGTTGAAGTTGCCGTCCGAGTCGTGGTCGTACCGGTCCCACTGGTCCATCGCCCGGACGTCCGCGGCGATCTGCTCGTCGGTGCGGCCGGCCGCCTTCTGGTCGGCGACCCACTGGTTGGCGGCGTCGCGGACCAGCGCCCAGGTGTTGGTGCAGACGTTCGAGGCGCACGGGAAGCCGCCGGAGCGGCCGTACCGGGCCTCGTTGTACTGGACCTTCACCCAGTCGGTGACCGTGCCCTCGACGCTGTAGCGACCCGAGGACTGGGCCTCGTAGTACTGCTTCAGCGACTCGTCACCGGGCGCGGTGCCGAAGTAGAGCTTGCGGTAGTGGTCCGCGTTGTAGTCCGGCTGCCAGACGGTGGAGTTGTCCACCGCCCGGTTGGGCGCCGGGATCTCGTTGTGCAGCGGCCCGTCGAACCGGGTCGGGCCCGGCGTGTCCGGGTCGGTGTCCTGGTCCGGGTAGCTCGGGTGCCGCTCGTTGCCGAACTCGGCCAGGATCACGAAGATCCGGTCGGTCTTCTCCCGGGAGAGCTCGACGTACTGGTCCTCGGTCTGGTCGGCGCCGCCCCGGGCGGAGCGGGCGGTAGCCCCCTCGGCCTGGGTCTTGCCGACCTTGACCACCGTGCTGCCGTTGACTCGCTGTGCCTTGGCCTTGCCGGCGAGGACCTTGCTCAGGCCCTCCTGGCGCAGGGCGCGGCGCTTGTCCTCGAGCGGGTTCGGCAGGTCGTGGTCGACATGGGCGGGCTCGGCAACCGACGGAGCGGCCGTCGGCAGCTTCGGCTGCGGCGCGGCGCTGGCCGACGTGGTGAACGCCAGCCCCGACGCTGTCAGCCCAAGCCCGAGCAGACCCACTGCGACTTTGCGCACGTGGTACCTCCGGTGTGAGGGAACCGGCCCTACGGGGGTACGGGCCGGTGGAAATCGATCCCACTAGTGGGACCAATGGTGAACATAGACACTGGTGGGACCGGTGGGAAGACGCGTGCGTCGATTTGTTGCAAGATTTTGGTGGGAACGCTTCCCACTGTCACATCCCGGACTTTCGCCCTCGGTCGTGAACAGTGTGGACGGACGGCACGCAGTGCCAAGCGACACCTTTCGATCAATTCGTTCGGGTACGCAAAGAATGGGGCCGGTGGCGTCGCCGCCACCGGCCCCACGGGTGTCGCTGTCGTCAGTTGCTGACCCGGACCACCATGTCGTCGGTCGGGTTGGTGCCCTGCTGGACGATCTCGATGCGGGTGCCGCTACCGGCCACCTTCACCGAGTTCCACGGGTTGCTGCCGCTCCAGTACTTGTTCGGCCCGTTGTCGATGAACACCGGGTTCGGGTCCATCGCCGGGACGGTGACCGGCACCCCGTTGACGTGGAACGTCTGGGCCGGCTTGCCGAACTTGCTGAAGGTGCCGTCGTAACCGTTGCGGCGGTTGCTGATCGTGCCCTGGCCAACCTTGATGACGCCCGGCCGCACGTCCACCGGGAGGTTCAGGCCGTAGCCCGGGTGCTCCGAGGTGTTGTTGTCGCCGTACGCGTAGTTGACGTACCAGACCAGCATGCCCGGGTGGTTGGCGAACCGCTCGACGAAGTTCGGCCGGGTGTTGCCGAAGCCGAAGTTGTAGCCGCCGGTGCGCAGGGTGTCGTCGTACCCGTAGTAGCTGCGGTTCTCCGCGATGTAGAACCGCGGGTACGAGTCGGTGACCGAGCCGGTCATCCGGGTGAAGCCCTTCGCGGTCCACTCCGCGGCCAGCGTCTCGGCGTCGTCGGTCCAGACGGTGGCGCCGTTGGCGACCAGCGAGACGTTGTCCAGGAACGCGCCGGCGAGGTGCACGCCGCCGTCGGTCTGGTAGCGGTAGCGGAACAGCACGCTCTGCCCGGCGTACGCGGACAGGTCGTAGCCCAGGTCGACCCAGTTGCCGCTGGTCGAGCCGTCGACCCCGGTCTCCCCGGCGTCGATCGACGAGTTGCTCAGCGGGGTCCAGCTGGACCCGCCGTTGGTGGACACCTCGGCGTAGAGGTAGTCGTAGTCCTCTTCGATGTCGTACCAGGCCTTCGCGGTGATCGACGCGGAGGTCGCACCGGTCAGGTCCAGCTGACGGGTCAGCGTGGTGTTCAGGTCGTCGGCGCTGCCGCCCCACCACTCGTACGACCCGCCGAACGGCGTGTTGTAGTTCGTGGTCTGGGTCTGCGCGGGCAGGTTGACCACGACCGCCTGGGCCTTCGGCCCGTCGCTGTCACCGGCCGGCCCGAGCGTCACCTGGGTGGTGCCGCTGTCCTCCTCGACCACGGTGTAGTTCAGCCAGCCGAGGTAGAGCTTCGACCACGGGTCCATGTAGCCCGGGGTCGACCCGATGTCGTCGGTGCCGTGGCTCAGCCACGAACCCGAGGCCATCAGGCTCCAGAAGCCCACGCCGTTGTCGCCACCGGCGGTGTCGTAGAGGTCCGGCAGACCGAGGTCGTGGCCGTACTCGTGGGCGAACACGCCCAGCCCGCCGTTCTCCGGCTCCGTGGTGTAGTCCCGGATCCAGATGCCGGTGTCGCCGATCTGCACGCCGCCGGCCTTGTTCTCGCCCGGACCGGCGCTGCCCGCGAGGTTCGGGAACGCGGCCCAGCGGTGCGACCAGATGGCGTCCTCGCCCTGGGCACCGCCGCCGGCCTCCTCGCCCTCACCGGCGTGCACCGCCTGGAAGTGGTCGATGTAGCCGTCGGGCTCGTTGAAGTCGCCGTCGCCGTCGAAGTCGTACCGGTCCCAGATGTCGAACTGGGTCAGGTACTGCTTGATCTCCGCGCTGGTCTTGCCGGCGGCGACCTGGGACTCGTACCAGGCGGTGGCGCTGTCCTTGACGAAGTTCCAGTAGCCGTCCGCCTCGGAGATGGCGTTGCTGCCGTACCGGGCCTCGTTGTAGGGGACCTGCACCCAGTCGGTGACGTCGCCGCTGACCGTGTAGCGGCCACCGGACTGCTTCAGGTAGAAGTCCCGCATCGACTCACCCGGACCGTAGAACATGTCCAGGTAGTGGGCCCGGTCGAAGTTCGGCCGCCACAGGGTGCTGTTGTCGTCCGTGGCGTTGCCGTCCCAGTTCCGGTCCGGCTCGGCGATCTGGTTGGCCACCGGGCCGGCAGCTCCACCGGTCCGGGGGTCGATCTGGTCGCCGAAGTTGACCAGCATTGTGAAGATCGGGTCGGTCTTCGGCGCCTGCTGGTACTCGACGAACAGGTCGTCCTTGACCTGGATGACCTTGGAACCGTTGCGCGTCTGCAGCTTGGCCTTGCCGGAGAGCAGGTCGGCGATGGCCTGCTTCCGGACCTCCCGGTGCTGATCCGCCATCGGATCGGGGAGGTTGTCCTTGCCGTGCTTCGCCTTGTCGGAACCGGGGGGCGGGCCCGCGGCCGGAGCGCCGGAGGCCGGCGTCGACACGACTCCCGCCGCCAGCAGCGCGGCCGTGGCGGTGGCCAGGCCGGCTGTGACTCGTCTCCTCAAAGGTCCTCCTCCTTTGTGGATCTGTTACATGACGGGCGCGGCCAAGGCCGTGACTGTCATGTGATGCGTCACTCACCCTTAGCTTGTCGTTTAACCCGTGCGCCGTTTACGTGCGGTGATGCTCCGGTCACGTTTGATCGTTTTGCCGACGTCGTGGCGGGGCGCCGGCCTGCGGTTGGTGGAGCCGGGTGGGCGTCCGGGGCCTGG
>NZ_QGSW01000351.1:0-9258 GCF_003176715.1 Micromonospora sp. S4605 | reverse complement strand
TCTCACCGCCCATTGCGGATCGGTCAGAGAGGACTCGTACGCCGGTTTACAGACACAACGACACAGACACGATCTTCACCGACACGGCCAACGAAGATCACGCCGAGGTATCACAACACTTTCTTAGGCGTAAGACCGATCTGGGACCGGAACCGGGACCACAGCCGCTTACGGCTCCATCCCACCTCGGCCGCCAGTCGCTCGACCCGAACCCGCCCCCGGCTCGTCACCATCTGCCCCCAGATGAAGGCAACCTCTGGATCCACCGCCCGGCCTGCCTCATGTCGCCGAGCGAGCGCGGCCTCCATGACCGCGAACCGGTCATCCCACGACCCAGCAGCGCGCAGTTGCTCCTGGGTTCGCTCGGCGTCGCGCCCCCAGAGATCCTCGAGGGCGACCACGGTCGCGCCCAACTCAGACGAGGCATCCAGCACCGCGTGCGCGACCACCGGCGAAAGCCGTACCTGCAGAAGGTCGGCATCGCGCCCGCACCCTCGAACGCTGCCCGAGGCCAGGCCGACGACGACGCTGCCTCGCTTCCGCTCACCGCTGGCGTCATCGACGAGCAGCGCGTCGCCGAAATCGATGAACACCGTGAGTGCCGGGTACGGGACCACCTGAAGCTCGACTGGACCCTCCGCTCGACCGCGGAACCCGGCCATGCTGACCCCCGCCATGCGCCCCGACCCCGACGGGACCGCGATGTCCACCACAGCCCCAGCGACACGAACCGGCCCGAGAGGTCGCACGCTGTCATGCTACGAGCCACCCGAGCGGTGGCCTACCGTGGCAACCCCTGCGAGTTCGCCTGCAGAGTCGACGGGCCGACGGGAACGCACCATCATCGGCATGAGCGTGCTCCCCGAACGGGCCTCGCATCGGGCGGCCGAGGTCGGGATCGTGAGCTGCCAGCCCAGCAGCTTGGCGGCTGGCACCAGCGCTGACTCCTGCAGCCGCACCGGTCGACTGCGAAGCACATTCACGGACGCCGCGCCTGTCAGCGGCATGAGCGGACGTTGCGGTGATCCGTCTCGTTCGACGGCTCTGGCTAATTGCGAGGTGGCAGTGGTGCGGCCGGGCGGACCGCGGTGAACTGCGCGTGTTCATACCGGGTGGCGGCGAGCAGCAGCAGCCATTCGTCACAGCCCTGCCACGGGTAGAGGTCTGCTGCACCGCCGCGTACCGTCCTGGGACCAGCACCGGTGCGTGGGCGGGCATCCGCCGGCGCGCCCGCGAACCCGGGAATCCACACGTCGGCACAGATTTCGTTTGCCGAGCCCATTGCGGCCAACCCGAACGCGTTCTCCCCGGCTGCTGTCCGCTGCTCATCGCCGAAGTCGTCGAGCAGTTGGTCCTCGCCGGGTTTCCCGTCGCCGCGGAAAGTCAAGGTGGTGGTGCCGGCTCGGGCTGCATCGTGCCCACCGCCCGCAGTCTGGTCCGCACCAGGACCACGGCGACCACGGCGCTGACCAGTGCTGGGCAGGCACCCAGGAACGCCAGGGTGACGTACCACTCGCCGACGTTGTCATTGCCCGTCGGCCCCCACCCGACGCGCAGGATGACCAAGGCCTGCGGCAAGAGGCCGACGCATACGCCGACAGCGCCTGCAGCCCGGGCGGAGTTGGAACAGGCGTGGCGCATACCGTCAGAAGATACGGCTGCGTCAAACCCTCGGCGTCAGGGCGTCGGGGCGGCGTGCCGCCCGCCGGCCGGTCGCTCGTCCCCGTGCCCCGGCCACCACGCCTTGTGTCCGATCAGCGCGGTCAGGGCGGGGACGAAGAACATCGACATGACGAACGCCGACAACACGATTCCGATCGCCACGGCGAAACCCATCTGCTGCAGGAACGAAATCGGCGCGAGCATCAGCACCGCGAACGTACCGGCGAGGATCAGGCCCGCCGCGGCGACCGTCGGCCCGGCGTGTTCGACGCCGATGGCGGCGGCCTGGCGCGGCTCGTTGCCCTCCCGTGCCTCCTCACGCAATCGGGCGATCATCAGGATGTTGTAGTCGGTGCCGATCGCCACCACGAACAGGTAGAGGATGATCGGCAGCTGGAAGGTGACGCCAGGCTCCCCCTGCACCCCTTGGAAGAGGTAGACCGTGGCGCCCAGCGTGGCGGCGAAGTTCAGCAGCACCGCGATCACGAGGTAGATCGGCGCGACCAGGCTCCGCAGCAGCAACGCGAGGATGAGCGCGATCAGGCCGGCCGCCACCGGCAGGATCACCGACAGGTCGCGGTTGTTCGCCGAGTTGATGTCCGCGAAGATCGCGGTGGTCCCGCCGACCAGCGCCTTGGTGCCGGCTGGAGCGGCCGCGTGCACGGCGTCGCGCAGGTCCTCGCGGACGAGCGTGATCGCCTCGTTGGAGACCGGATTCTCGTTGAGCAGCAGGTTGACCCGGGCCACGCTCGGGTCGCTGCCGCGCTGCGGAGGCTGCGCCTGAGCCACCCCTGGGGCCTTCGCCGCGGCCGCCGCGAACTCGCTGACCTGTTGGTCGGTCAGCGGCGTCCCGTTGCCGGTGGTCAGGTAGACCTCGGTGGGGGCGAGCGCACCGGCGGCGAACCCGCGCTGCAGATCCTGCGCGGCCTTCGCCGACTCGGTGTCCTGCGGGAAGCCGGCGCTGAAGTCGTAATCGGACTTGTAGCCCAGCACGCCCGCGGCGAGCGCGACCAGCAGGGCGCCGGATGCCGCCGCGACGAGCGCCGGCCGGCGCCCGATGAGGCTGCCGAGCCGGTGCGACATAGTGGCCTTGGGCGGGCGCTGCCACGCCTTGGACGGCCAGAAGACGAACCGGCCGAGCAGCGAGACGACCGCCGGGATGAGCGTGAGCGAGGTGACCAGCATGACGCCGACGGCGATGGCCAGCGCCGGGCCGAGCGAGCCGAAGAAGCCCAGGGAGGCGAGGAGCAGCACGAGGAACGCGACGATGACCGCTCCCGCGGCCGACGTGATGACCTCGCCGACCCGCCGGACGGAGACGATCATCGCAGTGCGCTTGTCGTCACCGGCCCGCAGCCGCTCGCGGTAGCGGAAGAGCAGGAACAGAACGTAGTCGGTGCCGATGCCGAACAGCACGATCAGCAGGATCGTCTGCAGATCCTGGCTGACGGTGAGATCGAATGCCTTACCCGCGGCGGCGACCAGCCCGGTCGTGACGCTCATGACGACGCTGATGACCACGATGGGCAGCAGCGCGGCGATGGGGCTGCGGAAGATGATCAGGATCAGTCCGATGATCAGGATGATCGTCGCGATGCCGACCACGGAGAAGGCTTCGTTGAAGGTGTCCTCGTTGTCGACGAAGCTCGCCACGTCGCCAGCCACACCCGCGGTCAGCCCGCTGTCCGCCAGCTCTGGGCCGATGGCCGCCCGCAGATCGCGTACGGCGTCGAGCAGCGCCGGGTCGTCCGGGGCGGGAGCGTCGAGCCCGACGTTGACCACCTGCACCGACTTGTCCGGCGCCACCGCCTGCGGGCCGGTCAGGTAGCCGGACGTGTGCGGGATGTTCTTGGCCTTGAGCGACTGGGCGAGCTGGCCCACCTTCGCCTCGTCCGCCGGGGTGAGCGGCTGCCCGTCGGCGCGTTTGACCACGACGATCACGGTCGCGGTGGCCGCCTGCGGAAATGCCTTCTGTCCGAGCTCGGTGGCCTGCACGGACTCGTAGGAGCGGGGCAGGAAGGTCTCCTGATCGGCGGAGGTGATGTCGCCCAGCGACGGTGCGGTGAAGATGATGGCGAGCGCGGCGAGCAGCCAGCCGGCAATCACCCACCACGCCCTGCGTACGACGAATCTGCCCAGCCGCTCGAACATGTGGAATCCCCCGTCTGTTCGGCCTGACCGACGTCCGGGGGCCGGCCCCTACGCGCCCGCTCGTCACGCTACCGAGCAGCCTTCGCTACCCCGTGTGGCAGCGTACCGCCACAGGGCAATCCTTTCGGACGCTGGAGAAAACGCGGGTCGCGTGAGTCTCAGCTGCTCAGGTACGCGAGCAGTCAGCGGTTGTCGTCGTCCGAGGGCGGCATCCCGGGCTTGCTGAAGATGGTGTTGATGTACTTGCTGACGAATGGGGCAGGGGAGCCGGCCACCACAGCCGGCTCCCCGCGTACATCAGAGCGCCTTCGGCCCCTCGTACGCCCGGCGGACGTCGACCTCCACGTCGAGCCCGGCGTCGATGAAGATGTCGACGAACTTCTTCGACCACCCCACCGCTTCCTCCTTCGACCCGGGCGGCCCCTCGTCGTGCCGCCCCAGCTCGGCAAGGACCGCGCGGCGTTGCGACTATCCGGCGCGAAGCGGCGCGGTGTCGAACGCGACCAGGGATTCCGTCACGACGCCGTCGCGCATCCGCATCCGGTCGATGCCCTGCCATTCGATGGCGGCACCGGCGACGGTCGCCCGGGCCCGCCAGCTGATGAACAGCAGGTCGTCGCGCTGGGCGTGGTCCGTCACCTCGAGCCGCAGGTCGGGGAAGCGCTGGAGGGTTCCGGCGACCCGGCTCACCCAGGCGTCGGCCCCGCGAATCGGCTCCGCCAGACCCGGCCAGGTCATCACGATGTCCGGATCGGTCAGGGTGCGGATCTTCTCCGGCGTGGGGTCACCCCAGGCCGCCGCCCACCGCTCGACGAAGTCAGGCATAGCCACCTCCTCGGCTAGGAAGATACGTACTCCAGGTACGTACTTGCGGTTTGGAAGTTACGTACCCGTAGTATGTGATGTCAAGTGGAGGGAGCAGGGATGCGGCGTACGCAGGCGGAGCGGACGGAGGCCACGACCTCGGGACTGGTGGAGACGGCGGCCGGGCTGTTCGGCCGCGACGGCTACTCGGCCACCTCCATCGACGACGTCGCGCGTACCGCCGGGGTCACCAAGGGAGCGGTGTACCACCACTTCGACGGGAAGATCGGACTGTTCCGGGCGGTCTTCGTACGCGAGGAACAGCGGCTCGTGGAGCGGCTGACCGCCGCGGCCGGCGGGACGGCCGACCCCTGGCAGGCCATCCGGGCCGGCTGCGCCGCGTTTCTCGACGCCTGCCTCGACCCGGCCGTGCGGCAGATTATCCTGCTGGACGGACCGGCGGTCCTCGGCTGGCAGGAGGTCCGCCGCATCGAGGACGACTACCTCGTCGCCCTGCTGCGCCGCGGCCTGGAGAACGCGAGCGGGGGCAATATCGAGGCCCGCACCCACCTGCTGGTCGGGGCGCTCTGCGAGGCGGGCCTGTTGCTCGCGCGCGACCCTACGGCGAAAGCCGAGCTCCGCCGGGAGTTGGATCTACTCCTCAACGCGTACTCGACGCGTTAGTAATCCCCCGCCGAGGTCGCCGTACTGCTCGCCTTCGGCATCTCCAAGGTCAAGATGAAAATCGCCACCGGCGAGCTGCGCTCCATCAAGGACGGCAAGTACCGCCGCATCCTCCCCGAATGGGTCGACGACTACATCCGCGAACGGGTCGATCGCCAGGAGGCCGCCTGACGCCCGCACCCGCCCGAGCCAACGGCGAAGGATTGCCACCCTCCCCCTACCGGACATCTGCCTCACCGCGATGAAGCTCAGACAAGAACAGCGCGACGAGGCACGAGCAGTCGCCGGCAAGGCGTGGCACGAGAACGAACTGGTATTCACCACCCGCTATGGCACACCCATCGAGCCGCGCAACTTCCAACGCTCCTGACAGACGAGGTGCGAGAAGGCCAAGGTCAGCCGATCACCGTCCACGACGCCCGCCGCACCTGCGCCACGCTCCTGGCCGACCTCAACGCCCACCCGCGAGTCGCCATGCCGGTCCTCCGGCACGCACGCTTCGCCGTAACGATGGAGATCTACACCCAGGTCTCATCGAAGGCGACCCGTGACGCACTCAAGCGCCTCGGCGATTCACTCGCGCAATGAGCGGGCTGCTGTACGGGCAGCAAAAGGCCACCCCAATAGGTGGGAATGGCCTTCTACCTGCGTGGGCGATACTGGGATCGAACCAGTGACCTCTTCGGTGTGAAGCAGGACGCTGCACCGACTCTAACCTGCGGAAACGTGGAGCCGCAGGTAGGTGTGGGTGCAGTTTCATGCCATCCGAAGCCGTTGGACGTAGTTCAATGCCGTTCAATGCACCCAGCCGCTCCCAACCTGCTCCCCCGAACCGCCCTTGCGCCGGGCGGCCGACGTCAGGATCGTGAGCTGCCAGCCCAGCATCTTGACGGCTGGCACCAGCGCTGACTCCTGCAGCCGCACCGGTCGATTGCAAGCAGGTTCACGATCGCCGCGCCTGTCGGCGGCAGATCAGTGCACGTGATCATGGGCCAGCTCAGGACCGAAACGACGCCAGCCTCGGACCGGTCGTTGACGCTGCCGTCAGCCATCGGGCCGCTGCTCAGGCCACCTCGAAGGAGCGGCGGACGCGGTCCAGCCGGCCAGCGCGCAGGTCGGCGTCGGGGATCCAGAAGGAGACGTTGACGATTTCGCCCCACGCCGTACCCTGCTCGGCCTCCACCTGCAGGAGAGGGCGGTGCCCCTGCGGGTGGGGCGTGTCCGTGTCGCAGTAGCCGAGCAGGCGGTGCCGGGGTTCAGGCAGCAACGGCTGAAGCTCCTCCAAGAGGTCGATCAGCTCGATAATGTCGATGCCTAGCGCCTTGTCGGCATCGTCTCGCAAGTTGGGCAGAGACGGCATCGAGGCGGCATCCAACGCCAGGGCTGGGATGGTGGCGATCGCCTCGGCCCCGGACCCGGCCGGGACGTGCAGCACCTGGCAACCGTCGTCGCCCTGCTCAAAGTTGAACGGCGCGGAGAACTCGTCGTCGTGGAAGAACAGCAGGTATCCCTGGGTCGGAAACGGCCACTCCGCGCCTAGCATCGGGCTCACCTGTGCGCAGTCCACCTGTGCCAGCAGCAGCATTGGCTCTCTCCGGTAGACGGGCCACACGAACGGTGTAGTACGTGGCACGCCGCCAATCGTGCTGCCGCTCGTCGGCGCTCCGGTCCGTACGGTGAATCCGACCGACGGCCGGGCCAGGGTAAGGAAGCTCTCCGCGGCCTCTGGTACCAGCCGGCGGCGAACCATCGCCTGGACATCGGGGGAAAGGTCCATGGCCGCCAAGTCTTCCATGGCCTGAGTTGGGCGATGCCCACGCACTCTCCTCGGCATGACAGTGTGCCGAGACTGATTGAGTGAGCCCACGAGTCGACACCGTCGAAGCCGTCGGAGGGGTCACGGGCCAAGGACCGACTAAAGCTGCAACTCTGGGTCGCGACTCGACACCCTCACGATCCGCCGCTACAGCGATAGGCTCCGCCGATGCGCCTGGCCATTCTCGGGCCACCCGGCTCCGACCGGGAGACCATCGCCGGCACCATCGCCGCGCGTCTCGGCGTTCCCTCCATCAGTCTGGCGGATGCCGTCCAGACCGAGATGAGGGCGAACACCCCAGCCGCGCGCCAGGCCCTACGGCACATGAACGCCGGTGAACTCGTACCGGACCAGACACTCCTGTCCATCATCCGCGACCGCCTCACCCAGCCCGACGTCACCGCCGGCTTCGTTCTCGACGGCTTCCCCAACCACGCCGTCACCACGGTGGCGCTCGACGCCCTGTTGGCCGAGCTCGGCACACCCATCGACCGAGTAATCGACCTCGTCCTACCCGATGCAGAAGTCCTACGCCGCCTGATCGGCCGCCGCACCTGCCGCAACTGCGCCCGAACCTGGCACACCGAACTCGTCGTTCCCACGCGCCCCAACGCCTGCGACCGCTGCGGAGGCGAACCAGTCCAACGCCACGACGACCCTGACCGCATCACCGCGGGCCTGCAGTCCTACCGACCAGCCGCAGCAGCCACACTCCGCCACTACCACGCAATGGGCAAGCTGACCTCCATCGACGCCACCCTCACACCGACCGAGATCACCGCCAAGGCACTCGCATGACCCGACGGGATGCCCGCCAGCCGAACACAACAGCCACGGGGCCGTCCAACGACCTATTCGGATATGCCGAAGAGTTACGACGCAAGAGGCGCAGTCCCGAAGCTGGTCGCCCCGGACCTCGAGGTAGCCCTGCCCCTGGGCGCGTAGTTCATCGAACCGCTCTGCAAGCCCAGCGACACCCGACCGCTCAGTCGGAACGAACTGCCCAGACGCTGGGGACGTAGCAGCCCACGACATGTCCACCCTGCCGTCCTCCTCGACCGAAGCACCGTGGGGACAACCGCGCTCGGCAAGCCCGGCCGGCCAACGCCGGACTTCGAGGCCGCTCGCGCTGAGGGCGGATCCGCAAAGCGGCCGACCTGAACCTACGAACCACCGGCGACTCAGGCAAGGGTCGGGCTTAAAGCGCGCTGCTGGGCCGTGTTTTGTAGTACGTCGACTTGTCGCACGGTTCCAGCTTGTTGACCAGCTGCGCAACGTCCCCGACGGCAGCTTGACCGGTCTCACCTCCACCGATCCGCCTGGTGGCCTGCGCCTCGGCGCCTGCTGCCGGCCCACGCCCGTCGGCCGGCCCACCGCGGGCCACGCCGGTCCGCCCGGCGGCGGTGCTCAGACCCGGGTGACCCGTACGGCGTCCGCGACCACGTAGCCGGTGCCCGAGGTCCACCGGCTCACACCGACCTTGTTGGCGTCGCCCTTGACGAGGGTGAAGGTGCCCAGGGAGCGCCACTTCCCGCCGTTGCTCCGCTGGTCGACGTGTACGGTCTTGTTGCCCGTCGAGGTGGCCACGATGTACGGGGTGGCGGCGCTGTTGCCGGTGGACGCCGGGTACCAGACGTCGACCCGGTAGGTGCCGGTCTCGGGGATGTCCACCTTGTACCAGGCGACGTCGCTGACGGCGACCGGGGCGGCCCGGCGGTAGTTGGTGCCGTACCGGCCGGCGAGGCTGGACGCGACGGTCCAGTTGGTGCTGGCGGTGAAGCGGCCGGCCGTGGTGTTGTCCACCACCGCACTCCACGGGCTGAAGTACGTCGACCAGAGGTTGTGCGTCGGCCAGCTGGTCACCTGACGGGAGGCGGCCCACAGCGCGCTGTCGATGTCGCCGTAGTTGAGGCCGGAGGGGTCGTCGCGCTGGTTGAACAGCGCCGCCCAGCTCATGCCCTGGTAGCTCTTGACCAGCAGGGTGTAGGTGCCGGCCAGGCTGCCGGTGTGCCAGTGAGGTTCCCCCCGGGATGTGGACACCGGGTTATGCCGCGATCTGGTGCAGCGTAGTCGGTTGCAGGGTTTGTTCGTAGTTGGCGGGGCTGAGGTAGCCGAGTGCGGAGTGGCGGCGTCGGTGGTTG
>NZ_QGSW01000350.1:0-9375 GCF_003176715.1 Micromonospora sp. S4605 | reverse complement strand
GCCCGGTCCGCACGGTCCGCCCAGCCCGCCCGGTCCGCACGGTCCGCCCAGCCCGGTCGGCACGCCGGGCCGGGCCCGATCGCCGCCGCGGGGCGGCTCGTCCCGCCGCTCATCGGGCCGGAGCCAGCCGGGCCAGCAGGTCGGACACCAGGTCGGGGGTGACCGTGAGCTGCCCGATCTGCGGCAACTGCCCGGCCAGGTCCCGGACCGTCAGGGCCCGCAGCACCTCCGGCGGCAGTTCGGCGTATGCGGCCAGCTTCGCCGCCTCCGCCTCGGCCTCGGCGTGCCCGATCGCGCGCATCCCGTCGGCCCGGGCGGCGGCCAGCGTCCGCTCCTTCTCCGCCTCGGCGCCGGCCAGCACCCGGGCCCGCTCGGCGGCCGCCGCGTTGGCGACCTTCTCCCGCTCGGCCTTGCCCTGCGCGGCGGCGAGTTCGGCGGCGGCGTCCAGTTCGACCCGCCGCCGGGAGTTCGCGCCGTGCTGCTCGACCAGCTGCTGCTCCCGCCGGGCCAGCTCGATCTTGTTCTGCAGCTCGTTCTCGGCGATCGAGCGTTCCTGCTCGACCGCCTGGGCGCGCCGGGCGTAGGTGGCCCGGTCGGCCTCGACCTGCACCGCCTCCCGGGTCGGCGTCTGCAACGCGCGCTCCAGCTCCGGCTCGGGTCGGATGGCCACCACCCGGGCACTGACCACCGCCACGCCGACGTCGGCGAGCCGGGGCTCGTCGGCCAGGGCCGCCGAGACCGCCTCCCGCACCGGCGCGATGGTGGTGAGCGCCTCGGCCAGCGGCACCCGGGCCAGCAGGTCGAGCGCGGGCTGCTGGGCCAGCTCGGCGAGGAGGGTGGCCACCTGGTCGAGCGGGCGGGACCGGGCCCGGCCGGTGCGCGGGTCGACCGAGAAGTCGAGCCGGGCGGCGGCGAGCGCCGGGTCGGCCACCCGGTAGGTCACCGTGGCCTGCACGGTGATGTCGGCGAAGTCGCCGGTGCGGGCGTGGAAGAGCAGCGGCAGCTCCCGGTCGTCCACCGGCACCTCGCTGAGCACCGCCCGCAGCGGCCGGTACCAGAAGGAGAGCCCGGTGCCCTCCCGGCGCACCCGCCCGCCCACCTGCCACCGCACCCAGCTGGTCGGCGTCCCGCGCAGGTGGCGCAGGTGCAACCGCCTCGTCACATCGGCCATCGTCCCCACCTCTCTATCTTTTTCGTCGTTACGACGATAAACGCTCTGCTAGATTCTCGTCAAGGTGGTGATAAAGATGGCCGAGTACCCGCCCTTCGCGGTGACCGTCGACCTGGTGGTGCTCACCGTCCGGGCCGACGAGCTGAACGTGCTGCTGGTCCGGCGCGGGATCGAGCCGTACCGGGGGCGCTGGGCGCTGCCCGGCGGCTTCGTCCACGTCGACGAGGACCTACCGGCGGCCGCCGTCCGCGAGCTGACCGAGGAGACCGGCCTCGCGGAGCCCGCCGGGCACCTGGAGCAGCTCGGCACGTACGGCCGGCCGGACCGGGACCCGCGCGGCCGGGTGGTCACGGTGGCCTGGCTGGCGCTCCTGCCCGATCTCGGTAGCCCGGTCGCCGGCACCGACGCGGCCTCGGCGGACTGGCTTCCGGTCGCCCGGCTGACCCCCGGGCAGCTCGCCTTCGACCACGACCGGATCCTCGCCGACGGGGTGGAGCGAGCCCGGGCGAAGCTGGAGTACACCCCGCTGGCCTCGGCGTTCTGCCCGCCCGAGTTCACCGTGGCGCAACTGCGGGCGGTCTACGAGACGGTCTGGGGCACCCGGCTGGACCCACGCAACTTCCACCGCAAGGTGACCGGCACGCCGGGGTTCGTGGAGCCGGTGGGCCGCTCCACCGAGGGCGAACGGGGCCGGCCGGCACAGCTGTTCCGGCGCGGCGCCGCCACCCTGCTGCACCCGCCGATGCTGCGGCCGTCCTGAATGGAGGTGCGTTTCGGCGCGGGCGCGGGCTCGGCGCACCGATCCGGAATGACGGTGGCGACCGAGGCGGCCCCGGGTCGCGCGCCGGCTCAGCGGAGGGTGGCGAAGACGACGCCCGCGATCAGCCCGCCGAGCCCGCCACCGGCCAGCACCTGGGCCACCGTGTGGTCACCCAGCCGCACCCGGGACCAGCCGACCAGGGCGAGCAGCGGCGCGGTGACCAGCAGCCGGGCGCCGAACGTCAGCACCAGCACCACCACCGTGCCGGCGGCCACCGCCGCGTGGATGGACAGCTTCCACCAGTGGCTCACGCCCACCGCGACCACCAGGCCGAGCACCCCGGCGGCGGCCAACGCCAGCACCGGGCGGGGCGCGCCGAGCGCCGCGAGCAGGGCCAGCCCGGCGGCCACCGAGCAGAGGCCGAAGAGCAGCGGAACCCGTCGCTGCTCGCGGACGCCCACGTGGTGGTCGGTGAGCCGGCCCCGGCGCACCCCGCCGAGGATGTACGCGAACGGGATGCCGCTGACGAAGAGCGTGGCGAGCAGCCCCCAGGCCAGGCCGCGCCCGGCCTCCTGGCTGCTGTGCCAGCCGATGACGATGGTCAGCACGCTGACCAGCACCGCGGGCGCGGTCACCTCGGTGACGATCCGGGCCAGCCGCGCACCTGGGTCGGGCCGGTCGGCGTCGGCCGGCGGGACCTCCCGACTCACCTGCCGGTGGCCGGCACCGTACCCGTCGCCGGGGTCGGCGAGGTCCGCGGTGCGGGGACCGGAGCGGCCGGCTCGGTGACCGGCGGACCGGTCCGCGGCGACGGTGTGCGCCCCGCGCCCGGAGCCGGCGCGCCGGCCGGACGCGGTGCCGGTACCGGCGAACCGGTGGACGTCGGAGCGGGCCCGCCGGCGCTGGTCGGGGTGACCACCTCGGGGGTCGGCGTCGCCCCGGTGGTGCCGTCGGGGGACGGGGTCGCGTCGTCCGGCGACGCGGGCGGGCTACCGGTCGGGCTGGGCGGCACGGTGGTGCTGGTCTCCGGTGAGGGCGACGGGGACGGCGACGGGGACGGCGAGTTGCCGCCGCCCGGCGAGCCGGTGGGCGACGGTGACGGCGAGGGAGAGGGTGCCGGCCGGGGCGGTGGGGCCGTCGTACCGCCGGAGGGTCGCGGACGCGCGGGCGGCGGAGTCCGGGCCGGTGCCGGGTCGGCCGCGAACCCGGCCGGACCGGGTGGTCGGCGCGCGGCCGGCCGCCACGGTGTCGTGGTCGCCGGGCCGGCGGACGGCGTGGCGGGCGGGGTGACCGCCGGCTGGCTGGTCACCGGCAGCGGGATCACCACCGGCCCCACCGACGGCGTCGGGATGAACGGGGTGCTGGTGTCCGGCAGCGCGGTGCTGCCGACGGTGGCCGACCCGGTGCTGATCGCGGCCAGGATCGGCATCGACGCGGTGCCGGCCAGCAGGGCGACGGTGAACAGGTAGCCCCGCGACGGGGCCGCCGAGCCCGCCGCGCGGTGCGCACCGACCACCCGACGGTAGCCGCCGGCCGAATGGTGCCGGCCGAGCAGCGGAGCGTCTGGTCCCTCAGCTGGCTCGGACACCGCACACTCCTCGTCGTCGTTCGGTCCACCGGAGAGACCGGACGGGTCGCGCCCACCCGGGAAGCGGCAAACCACCCGATCGGTGGCGATCCGCCCGGACCAGGGTCGCCCAGTGACGGTCCGTCAGCCAACCCGTTACCGCGTGTCGCCACGCGTATCTGGCCGAACGGTGACGAACCATCGCCGGATCGGTCGGGCGGCGATCGATGCGACACCGGGCGATCTGTGTAACGAACTGGGCGGCCACCGGGGTGCGGGGCGGGCGTACTGTGGGCCGCCTCACCCTTGATGCGAATATGGACCACGACGGCAACGCTGCCGCGACCTCCGCGCACCCTCGCGGCAGGCGCGGCGCGGCGCCGGCGCTCCCCGAACCGGGTTCGGCCTGAATCCGGCTCACGCCGCGCGGCAACCCCCACCGGGGCTAGGCGCGGCCGCCAGGAACCGGTCCGGCACCAGCCGGACAGGCGCACGAGTTGCGCGGCCGGGTGACCCCCCGGTGCCGACGCAGACATGACAGGGAGAGACGGATGGCAAAGGGCGACCCCGGGGTCACCACCCGCGGCCGGCGGGCCGCACCCCGGTCGAAGAAGGCCGGGGCCGGCAAGGCCGGCGACCCGGAACTGGTGCAGCTGCTCACCCCCGAGGGCGAGCGGATCGAGAGCGTGACCGGGCCGGACGGCACCGAGTACCGCGTCGACTTCACCGACGAGGAGTACCGCGGCCTCTACCGGGACCTGGTGCTGGTACGCAAGCTGGACGCCGAGGCCACCGCCCTGCAGCGGCAGGGTGAGCTGGGCATCTGGGCGAGCCTGCTGGGTCAGGAGGCGGCTCAGGTCGGCTCCGGCCGGGCGCTGCGTACGCAGGACATGGCCTTCCCGACCTACCGCGAGCACGGCGTGCTCTACTGCCGGGGCATCGACCCGATCATGCCGCTCGGCCTGTTCCGCGGCGTCGACCAGGGCGGCTGGGATCCGAACGAGTTCAAGTTCAACATGTACACGATCGTGATCGGGGCGCAGACCCTGCACGCGACCGGGTACGCCATGGGCATCGCCATGGACGGCAAGACCGGCACCGACGACGGCGAGGCGGTCATCGCCTACTTCGGCGACGGCGCCACCAGCCAGGGCGACGTGAACGAGGCGTTCGTCTGGGCCGGCGTGTTCAACGCGCCGATGGTCTTCTTCTGCCAGAACAACCAGTACGCGATCTCCGAGCCGCTGGAGCGGCAGACCCGGATCCCGCTCTACCAGCGGGCCGCCGGCTTCGGCTTCCCGGGCATCCGGGTGGACGGCAACGACGTGCTGGCCACCTACGCGGTCACCCGGCACGCGCTGGACAACGCCCGGCACGGGCAGGGCCCGAGCCTGATCGAGGCGTACACCTACCGGATGGGCGCGCACACCACCTCCGACGACCCGACCCGGTACCGGATCGCCAGCGAGGTCGAGGCCTGGCAGGCCAAGGACCCGATCGCCCGGATGAAGGCGTTCCTGACCAAGCAGCAGCTGGCCGACGCGGACTTCTTCGCCGAGGTCGACGAGCAGGCCCGCCGCGAGTCGGTGCACCTGCGCGAGCGGGTGCTGGCCATGCCCAACCCGGAGCCGACCACCCTGTTCGACCACGTCTACCCCAACGGGTCGCCGCTGATCGACCAGCAGCGTGAGCAGTTCAGCAGGTACCTGGAGTCGTTCGAGGGGAGCGCGCACTGATGGCCACGGAGACGCTCACCCTCGGCAAGGCCCTCAACGTCGGCCTGCGCCGCGCCCTGGAGAACGACCCGAAGGTCGTCATCATGGGCGAGGACGTCGGCAAGCTCGGCGGCGTCTTCCGGATCACCGACGGGCTGCAGAAGGACTTCGGCGACCAGCGGGTGATCGACACCCCGCTCGCCGAGTCCGGCATCATCGGCACCGCGATCGGCCTCGCCATCCGCGGCTACCGGCCGGTCTGCGAGATCCAGTTCGACGGCTTCGTCTACCCGGCGTACGACCAGATCGTGTCGCAGGTGGCGAAGATGCACTACCGCTCGCGCGGCAAGCTGAAGATCCCGATGGTGATCCGGATCCCGTTCGGCGGCGGCATCGGCGCGGTGGAGCACCACTCGGAGTCGCCCGAGGCGTACTTCGCGCACACCGCCGGTCTGAAGGTCGTCTCCTGCGCCAACCCGCAGGACGCGTACGTGATGATCCAGCAGGCCATCGCCTCCGACGACCCGATCATCTTCCTGGAGCCGAAGCGGCGCTACTGGGAGAAGGGTCCGGTGGAGGTGGACGCGCCGCTGGCCGACGCGTACCCGCTGCACGCCGCCCGGGTCGCCCGGCCGGGCACCGACGTCACCCTGCTCGCGTACGGGCCGATGGTGCGGACCTGCCTGGACGCGGCGACCGCCGCCGCCGAGGACGGCCGGGAGCTGGAGGTCATCGACCTGCGCACGCTCTCCCCGCTGGACCTCGGCGTGGTGTACGAGTCGGTGAAGCGCACCGGTCGGGCCGTGGTGGTGCACGAGGCGCCGTCCAACGTCGGCCTCGGCGCGGAGCTCGCGGCCCGGATCACCGAGGAGTGCTTCTACTCCCTGGAGTCCCCGGTGCTGCGGGTGACCGGCTTCGACACCCCCTACCCGGCCGCCCGGGTGGAGGAGGAGTACCTGCCCGACCTCGACCGGGTGCTCGACGCCGTCGACCGCACCTACGGCTGGTGATCGGCATGTCCCGGATCAAGGAGTTCAACCTGCCCGACCTGGGCGAGGGTCTCACCGAGGGCGAGATCCTCAGCTGGCTGGTCGCGGAGGGCGACACCATCGAGCTGAACCAGCCCATCGTCGAGGTGGAGACGGCCAAGGCGGCCGTCGAGATCCCGGCGAAGTGGGCCGGCCGGGTGCAGGCGATCTTCCACCCGGAGGGCACCACGGTGGAGGTCGGCACCCCGATCATCGCGATCGACACCGACCCGGGCGCCGGGCCGGTGGAGACGCCGTCCAGCAGCGCCGGCGGCGACGACCTGCCCACCCCGTCGGCGGCCTCGCTGGCCGCGGTCGAGGTGGCGCCCGCCGAGGGCATGGTCGAGCCGGGCCTGATCGGCGGTCCCGCCCCGGGCGGCCGTACCGCCGTGCTGGTCGGCTACGGCCCGCGTACCACCGCGGCGAAGCGCCGCCCGCGCAAGGGTGACGTCCCGGCGCAGGCCCGGCCGGCCGCGGCCGCCGCGGCGCCGGCGGCACCGGCCGTGGTCCCGCCGGCCACGGTCCCGCCGGTCGAGGCCGCCCCGGCCGCCGGCCGCAACGGCCACCCTGGCCCGGGTGGGCTGGTGCTGGCCAAGCCGCCGGTGCGCAAGCTCGCCAAGGACCTGGGCGTCGACCTCGCCACGCTGACCGGCTCGGGCCCGCTGGGCTCGATCACCCGGGAGGACGTGCAGCGGGCGGCGGCCGGCGCCACGGCGGCGGCCGAGCCGGTCACGGCGACGCGGCCGGCCACCGCGGCCCCGAGCTTCGGCGCGGACCGCGAGCAGCGCATCCCGGTCAAGGGGGTACGCAAGCTCACCGCCGAGAACATGGTCCGGTCGGCGTTCACCGCGCCGCACGTGACCGAGTTCCTGACCGTCGACATGACCCGGGCGATGAAGGCCCTGGACCGGCTGCGCGACCGGCGGGAGTGGCGGGACGTACGCGTCTCCCCGCTGCTGCTGGTGGCCAAGGCGGTGCTGCTGGCGGTCAAGCGGCACCCGATGGTGAACTCCACCTGGTCGGGCGACGAGATCGTCGTCAAGGAGTACGTCAACCTGGGCATCGCGGCGGCCACCGAACGCGGGCTGATCGTCCCGAACATCAAGGACGCCGGCCGGCTGTCGCTGCGGGAGCTGGCGGACGCGCTGACCGACCTGGTGCAGACGGCGAAGGCCGGCCGCACCTCGCCGGCCGACATGTCCGGCGGCACCCTGACCATCACCAACGTCGGGGTGTTCGGGGTGGACACCGGCACGCCGATCCTGCCGCCGGGTGAGTCGGCGATCCTGGCCTTCGGCGCGGTCCGCGAGATGCCCTGGGTGCACAAGGGCAAGGTCCGCCCGCGCCAGGTCACCACGCTGGGGCTCTCCTTCGACCACCGGATCATCGACGGCGAGCTGGGCTCGAAGTTCCTGCGCGACATCGGGGACTTCCTCAGCGACCCGGAGGCGGCGCTGCTCGCCTGGACCTGACGGCTCGACACCCGGCAACGGCCGGTGTGCCAGGGGTGAACGCCCGGCACACCGGCCGTTGCCGTTGGAGGACGAGAAACGTCGGTGAGATGACCTCCTCACCTTTGATTGTTCGGCGAGTGTCCGAGCTCACCTAATAATCGATGGAAGTTGGCGGCGTTCTGCTGTTCAATAGAGACATCGACGGGCTGACAACCGAATAGCCAGGAGGAGACACCACCATGAGCATGATCGAGCGAATCCGGAACCGCCGCGACGCCAACCGCCGCGCCCGTGCCATCGAGCACGCGCTGCGCTCGGCCAACTCGCCCGCGGTCCGCGACGAGATCCTCGCCATCGCCCAGCGTCACATGAGCTGAGGCTCCACAACTTTCCTCACCTCCTCCAGATCGACGACCCGCCCGGTCCACCCGGGCGGGTCGTCGGCGTTTCACAGCCCTCGGCACCGGGATTCCACCTCGCCGCAGCGCCCGGTACGGTGGGGCTCGGTCGTCGCCCGCCGACCCGGACCGGGTCGGGCCGATAGAAGCTGCTCGACACCATCCGGCGACGCGGAGTGACGACCGAGTGCTCCCCGGGCGCCCCCGGGCCGCCACCGGATACGGTGCGGGGAGCCGGCACGGCCGGTACCGCCGGCGACGCCGGCAGCCCTGCCGAGCAGACCGATCGGCACCGGCGGCCGACATGTGATGGAGGAGGCGCACGCATGACGTCCGAGGGCCCGCACCACCCCGGCCAGCAGCCGGACGAGGTGTCGCCGGGCGCCGGCGGACCGGCGCCGTACGGCGACCGGCCGGCGCAGCAGCAGCACACCGGCTACGGCGTGACCACGCCCGATCTGGGCTGGGCACCACCGCCCCCCGCGCAGCCGGGTCCACCCGCACCGGCCTGGGCCGCGTCCCAGGACCAGCCGCCGCACCGGGCCGCCCAGCCGCCGCAGCCGGGCGAGCCCGGCGCCTGGAGCCCACCCGGCGACGCGCAGCCCGCCTGGCTCGCCCAGGGTGAGCAGCCCGGCCAGCAGCCGTGGGCCGCCGGCGGATCCGCCGAGCAGCCCGGCTGGGCGCCGGGCGAGCAGTCGGCCCCGGCCTGGGCGCAGCAGCCCGCCGCCCGGGGCGCCGCCCAGGTGCCGTCCGCCGCCCCCGACGCCTGGCCCGCGCAGAACGGCGGCAGCCAGGACCCGGCGCAGTCCGGCGGCTGGCACAACGACCCGGCCCCGCAGGGCGAGCAGCCCCGCCAGCCCGACTGGGCCGCCGCGCCGCAGCAGGACGACCCGGCCCGCTCCGGCGGCTGGGCCGGCGCGCAGCAGGACGAGCAGCCCGGTTGGGCGCCGGCCGAGCCGCCCGCCGCCCGGGGTGCCGCCCAGGTGCCGCAGGCCGCGCCGGCCTGGGGCGGCCAGCAGGAGCCGGTCGCCTCGGGTGGCTGGCACGACGAGCGCCCGGAGCAGTCCGGCGGTTGGACCGCCGGGCAGCAGGACGACCAGCCCCGCCAGCCCGACTGGGCCGCCGCGCCGCAGCAGGACGACCCGGCCCGCTCGGGCGGCTGGGCCGGCGCCGGCCAGGACGACCAGCCGCGGCAGCCGGGCTGGGCCGCGTCGGAGGACCGGTCCCCGGGCGGCTGGGAGGCGCCCGCCGAGCAGCGCCCCGGCGGGAGCCTCCCAGCCTG
>NZ_QGSW01000349.1:0-9435 GCF_003176715.1 Micromonospora sp. S4605 | reverse complement strand
GTCGAGGCGGGCCGGCGCGGCGGAATCGGGTGGCGGGCGGAACGCCGGGCGGGTCAGCCGATCTGCCGCTTGAGGTGGTAGCGGTGCACCTCGGTGCTGCCCTGGACGTTGTTCACGTCCTCGGCGGCGGAGACGAGTTCCCAGCCCTCCCGGCCGGCCCGGTTCAGGTGCGCGATCGCCGTGTCGCCGTACGCGGTGATGTCCCGGCGCGACCCGTCCGGGCCGTACCAGATGAAGCTGACGTGGAAATTGCGGCCCTGCCCCTGATAGCGGCGGACCAGCAGGGCGTACTCCCAGGCGACCATGGCGTCCATTATGACCGTCCACGCAGGACAGGCGAACGCGGGCAGTCGCGGATTGCCATGCGGTGAACGCGGTGTGTCAGGCCACCCGGCCGGCGGTGCCACGGCGGGTTAGCTCGTCGGTGACCAGGGCGGCCAGCCGGTCCAGGCCGAAATCTATCTCGGCCGGGGTCACCGCGCTCACCGACAGCCGCAGCGCGTCGACCGGGGCGCCGGCGTCGTAGAAGTGCGCCATCGGCGTCCACAGCAGCCCGTACTCGCGGGCCGAGCGGTGCAGCAGCGCATCGTCGACCGGGAACGGCACGGTCACCACCACGAAGAAGCCGCCGGCCGGCACGTTCCAGCGCACCGGCGAGGCGTCCGCCGGGAACCGCCGGGCCAGGCCGGCGACCAGGTGCCGCAGGTTCCGGGTGTACGCGGCCCGCTCGCGGACGGTGGCGGCGACCAGGCTGCACCCGTGCTCCAGCAGCGCCCCGCCGATGACCGCCTGGGCGATCGCGGAGGTGTTCATGGTGACCATGCTCTTGATCTTCGCGAGCTGGTCGGCGAGCAGCCCGACCGTACCGTCCGCGCCGGCCACCCGCTGGTCGGCGACGACGTAGCCGACCCGCGCCCCGGGCAGCACGGTCTTGGCGAACGACCCCAGGTAGACCACCCGCCGGCCGGTGTCCAGCGCCTTGAGCGTGGGCACCCGCTCGGCGTCCCCGGCCGGGAAGAGGCCGTACGGGTTGTCCTCCAGCAGCAGCAGGTCCTCCGCCTCGGCCAGGGCGAGCAGCCGGCGCCGGTCGGCCAGGCCCACGCTCGTCCCGGACGGGTTGGCGAAGTCCGGCATCAGGTAGCAGGCCCGCGGCCGCAGCCCGTCAGCCCGGGCCCGGCGCACCTGGGCGCGCAGGTCGGCCAGGTCGACCCCGGCCGGCCCACCGGCGACCGGACGCACCGGCAGGTCGAGCAGCCGGGCCGCGCCGGTCAACCCGACATACGTGGGCGCGACGGCGAGCAGCACGTCGCCGGGGCCGGTGCGCAGCGCCCGCAGGACCAGGAACATCGCCTCCTGGCAGCCGACCGTCACGACGATCGCCTCCGGGTCGACGTCGATCCCCTCGTCCACCGCGAGGTTGCGGGCCACCAGGTGGTGCACGACGCCCTTGGTCCGGCCGTACTGGAACAGGGTGCGGTGCACCTGGGCCGGGGTGAGACCGAGGTCGTCGGCGAGGTGGCGGCGGAACGTGTCCAGGTGGCGGTGCAGCGCGGCGACGTCGAAGAACTCCTCGTACGGCCGGCCGGCGGCCAGCGACACCGCGTCCGGGTAGTGCTGGGCCACCTCGTTGAGGAAGTTCATCGAGTTCAGCGCCGGGTCGTCGACGGCCGGATGCAGGTCGGCCGTGCTCAGGTCGGCCACTGTCAGGTCCGCCGGCGCCGCCACGCTCAGTCCACCGTCCGGGTGCTCAGCTCGCGGGCGGCCGCCGGGTCCGCGCACCCGGTCAGCGCCAGCGCGTCGCGGAACTCGTCGGCGAGCAGGGTCAGCGCCGCCTCGGCGCCGGCCTGGCCACCGACGGCCAGCGCCCAGAGCATCGGCCGGCCGACCAGCACCCCGTTCGCGCCGAGCGCTAGGGCGCGCAGCACGTCCATCCCGCCGCGGATGCCGCTGTCCATCAGCACCTCGCAGCGGTCCGCGACGGCCGCGACCACCTCGGGCAGCACGGCGGCGGTGGCCGGCGCGCCGTCCAACTGGCGGCCGCCGTGGTTGGAGACCACCACCGCGTCGGCGCCGGCGCCGACCGCGAGGACGGCGTCGCGCGGATCGAGGATGCCCTTGACCACCAGCGGCAGCGCGGTGCGCCCGCGCAGCCAGTCCAGGTCGTCCCAGGTCAGCGCGGGCGCGAAGACCGCGTCGGTGTGCGCGGCGATGGCCGACACGCCCGGCATGGCGGTGTGCGCCAGGTCGTCCCGCCCGGCCGGCAGGTTCGCCGCCACCACGTGCGGCGGGACGGCGAACGCGTTGCGCACGTCGCGCAGCCGCCGGCCGAGGATCGGCACGTCCACCGTGACCGTGAGCGCCGTGCAGCCGGCCGCGTGCGCCCGGTCCAGCAGGTCGGTGACCAGACCCCGGTCGCGCAGCCAGTAGAGCTGGAACCAGACCGACCCGCCGGCCTTGGCGACCTGCTCGATCGGCACGCTGCCCAACGTGCTCGCCAGGTACGGCACGCCGGCCGCGGCAGCGGCGGCGGCCAGCGCCAGCTCCCCGTCCGGGTGCACCAGCCGCTGGTACGCGATCGGCGCCACCGCCACCGGCAGTGCGGACGGCGCGCCGAGCAGCCGCGTCTCGGTACGGGGGGTGGGCACGCCGCGCAGCACCCGGGGCAGCACCGCCACCCGGTCCAGCGCGCGCCGGTTGGCGGCGAGCGTGATCTCGGCGCCGCTGCCACCGTCGATGTAGTCCCACACCTCGGGCGGGAGCACCGCCCGGGCCCGCTCGGCGTAGTCGGCCAGGCAGGCCGGTGCGGGCGGCTCCGCCACCGGCCCGGCCGGCTTCGGCAGCACATCCTCAGCCATCGTTGGTCCCCCTTCCCGCCGGCACCGCGTCCGGGTCGGTGCCAGTCAACCCGAACCGCCCGCGCAGGAACGCGGCGGCCTCGTCCTGGGCGCGCCGGCCGTCGTCGAAGACGCCGGGCATGGCGAAGAAGCCGTGGATCATCCCGGGGTAGCGGGTGAGGGTGGTCGGCACCCCGGCGGCCCGCAGCCGGTGCGCGTACCGCTCCCCCTCGTCGCGCAGCGGATCGTGCTCGGCGGTGACGACCAGGGCGGGCGGCAGGCCGGTCAGGTCCGACGCGAGCAGCGGCGAGGCCAGCGGGTCGTGGGCGGCGTCAGGGTCGGGCAGGTAGTGCCGGCGGTACCAGGCGACCGAGTGGCGGTTGAACAGCAGCGGGTCGTCGTCACCGGCGGCCACCGCTGTCTGGTCGGTGTTCGGGTAGACCAGCAGTTGCGCGGCGAGCCGGGGCCCGCCCCGGGCCCGGGCCAGCAGGGTGACCGCGGCGGCGAGGTTGCCGCCGGCGCTGTCGCCGCCCACCGCCACCCGCGCCGGATCCAGACCGAACTCGCGCGGGTGCGCGGCGAGCCACCGGGTGGCCGCGTGGCAGTCGTGCACGGCGGCCGGAAAGGGGTGCTCCGGGGCGAGCCGGTAGCCGACGGTGACCACCTGGCAGGGCACCGCGTTGGCCAGCCGCCGGCAGATGCCGTCGGCGGTGTCGATGCTGCCCAGCGTCCAGCCGCCGCCGAAGAAGTAGACCAGGGTGGGCAGCGCGTCGGCGCCGGCCGGCCGGTACACCCGTACCGGCAGGTCGCCCGCCGGGCCGGGGACGTGCGTGTCGCGGACCTCGGCGACCGGCTCGACCGCGCCGCCGCCGGCCCGGATCGCGGCCAGGTCGGCGGCGCGGGCCTCGGCCAGGGTCTGGGTGTACAGCGGTGGGGTGCCGGCCGCGGCGCGCGCCGCCCGGTACGCCGTCACCTGCGGGTGGAGACTCATGCGGCCGCCCGCCGGCCGGTGTGCAGCAGCAGCTTGTCGATGCCGCGCAGGAAGAGGCTACCGCTGTAGATCGGCTGCTCGGCGACCGCGAGCCGGGGGAACCGGGCCAGCAGCCGGGGCAGCGCGAGCCGACCCTCCAGCCGGGACACCGCGGCGCCGAGGCAGAAGTGCAGGCCGACGCCGAAGGCGAGCGACGGCGGGCCGGGCCGGTGCGGGTCGAACCGGTCCGGGTCGGGGAACCGGGCCGGGTCGCGGTTGGCGGCCGCGATCACCAGCAGTACGTTCTGGTCCCGCTCGACCGGCACCCCGCCGAGCACGGTGTCCCGGGGCGCGGCCCGGGCCAGGAAGTGCACCGGGGCCTCCAGCCGCAGGATCTCGTCGACGGCGCCCCGGGTCAGCGCGTCGTCGCCGGGCAGCGCGGCGGCCACCGCCGGGTGGGCCAGCAGCAGCGGCAGGCCGTTGCTGAACATGTAGACGGTGGTGACGAACGCGGCGTTGAACAGCACGATCAGGTTGCTGACCAGTTCGTCCTCGGTGAGCGGGACGTCACCCGCGTCGACCGCCTCGACCAGGCCGCTGATCAGGTCCTCGCCGGGGCGGCGGCGCCGGTGCGCGATCAGCTCGGCGTAGAAGGCGCGCAGCTCGGCGGCCGCGGTGTTGGCGGCGGCGAGGCGCTGCGGGGTCTTGCCCGCCACGTCCAGGAAGTCGTCGATCCGCTCCACCCGCTGCCGGTAGAAGTCCAGCTCCTCGGCGGGGATGCCGATGAACTCCGCCATCACCCGGGCCGGCAGCGGGTAGGCGAACTCGGCGACGAAGTCGAAGCCGGTGTCCCCGGCGTCGGCCATCCGGTCCAGCAGCTCGTCGACCACCCGGACCACGGCCGGTTCGAGGGCGCCCAGCCTGCGCGGGGTGAAGGTCTTCGCGAAGACCGCCCGCATCCGGGTGTGGTCGGGCGGGTTCACGAACATCATCGACGTCTGCAGGGTGCGCAGCACCTCCTGCTCCGCCCAGCCGGGCGGGGCCTGCTTGTACCACTCCGGGTCGCGCAGCACCTGGCTGACCAGGTCGTAGCCGACGGCGACGGCGGCCACCGTGCGGTGTTCGGCCCGCGCCGGCACCGGGCTGACCGGCCCCAGCTCGTGCAGTGCGGCGTAGCAGGGGTACGGGTCCTGCCGGCCCTCGTCGCTGTAGAGCCGGGTCAGCACCTGCGGGACGTCCACGTCGGTCTCCCCCCGGGAAGCGGTGGCGCGGGCGGCGGGGTGGGCCGCCGCCCGCGCCGGATGTCACAGGCCGAGCAGGCGCAGCGGCACGGCGTCGGCCATCGCCTGGTTGCCGGCGTCGTTGGGGTGGATGTGATCACCGGAGTCGTACGCGGGCAGCAGCCGGCTGGGCTGGGCCGGGTCGCGCAGCACCCGGTCGAAGTCGAGCAGCCCGTCGAACTCGCCGTTGCCGCGCAGCCAGGCGTTCACCGCCTGCCGGGTGGCCTCCTTCTCCGGCGTCCACACCCCCGGGTTGCCGTGCCCCTCGTACGGCGTCAGGGTGGCCACCAGGCTGCGCAGTCCGCGCGCCTTGACCTGCTGGTTGATCTGCCGCAGGGCGGCGATGATCTGCTCGGCGGAGTCGCCGGACATCCAGATGTCGTTGATGCCCAGGTGGGTGACCACGGTGCGGGCGTCGGTCTGGGCGAAGACGTCCTCGTCGAGCCGGCTCACCGCGTTCGGCCCCAGCTCGTGGTAGCCGGGGAAGCCACCCGCGCCGGGCTCCGGCCCCTCGTGGTTGAGCCGGTTGCCGGCCAGGCTCAGGTTGAGCACGCCCGGGGTGCGGACGTCCGGCCGGGCGTCGATCAGCCGGTCGGCGAGCAGGTCGGGCCAGCGCTTGTTGGCATTGACCGTGCTGCCGTTGCCGTCGCCGATGGAGTCGCCGAGCACCACCACGGAGCCCGGCGAGTGCCGGCGCTGCACGTCGATGCCGGAGAGGAAGAACCAGCAGCAGTTCGGCCGGATGGTGAAGCCCGCGCCGTCGGCGGCGGAGGTCAGGTCGGTGGCGCCGATGAAGTTGGTCTGTCGGGACTGGCCGTGGAAGGTGACCGGGCCGGTCGGGGTCGGAAAGTGCACGGTGAGCACCAGGTCCTGCTGGTCGCCGACCGGGAAGTCGATCGGGTCGCTGAGCAGTTCGGCGCCGCGGTTCATGGTGGCCGAGGCGGCGCCGTTGAAGCGCAGCTCGCGCAGGCTGGCCGGGTCGATGTCGGAGTGGTCGTCCGCGGTGGCGGTGTTGGGGCGGGCGATGGTGGCCCGGCCGACCTGGACCGCCTGCTCGCCGTAGCTGTTGCTCAGTCGTACCCGCAGCCGGGGACCGCCGACCGAGGTGTGCACCACCATCCGCACGCTCTGGTTGTTCAGCCCGGTGTTGGTCAGGCCGGTGGCGTTGCCACGGGTCACCGCGGCGGCCCAGCTGCCCGCCCAGACCGCCCGGTCGCCGCGCGCCCGGGACGTCGCGTCGGGGCCGGCGCTGGCGACCACGGCCGGGGTGCCCGCGACCAGCAGCGCGGCGGCGGAAGCTATCACGTGCCATCTCTTCGGAGTCGCCATCGAACCTCCATCGTGGTGGCAGCTCAGGGCCGTCCGCGGACGGTCACCGGCTGGGATGGACCGGAAACTAACCGCCGCCGAAGATGGGCGTCAATCAACCTGATCGACGCGATCAAATGTCCGCCAGTCCGCGCGGAGCGCCGTTCGGCCACTCTCCGCCGACGGCGGGAACACCCTACGCTCACAGGCGGCGGCGAGGTGGTCGCCGACCCGCGCGCCACCGCCGCGCCCTGCCCGGGATCTGCCCGGGCACCGCCGGACCGGATGGGGACTGCCGATGACTGACGGGCAACGGGCCAGCTACGTGCACCGGGCGCTGGCGCTCTTCGCCGGCTGGGGCGAGCGGGAGGCGCTGGTCGGCGGTGGCCGCCGGCTCAGCTACGCCGACGTGCGCGCGGAGGTGTGCGCGCTGGCCGGCACGCTGCGCCGGCACGGCGTACGGCCGGGCGCGGCGGTGCTGGTCGCGCTCGGCAACCCGGTCGAGGGGCCGCTGGTGCAGCTCGCCCTGCACCTGCTGGGCTGCCGCACGATGTGGGTCGCGCCGGTCACCTCCCGGCGGGAGGTCGCCGACTTCGCCCGGCTGGCCCGTCCCGACGCGTTCCTCTACGACGCGCGGGACCCGGCGGGCCTCGGTCCGGAGCTGGCCGCCGCGCTGCCCGGCGTGCCGGTCTTCTGTCTCGGGCCCGGCGGCGCCGGCCCCGACCTCACCGCGGCCACCGCCTCCGGTGACCGGCCCGACGAGCTGCCCGGCGAGGTACCCGCGCCGGAGTCGTTCCTGCAGACCAGCGGCACCACCGGCAGCCCGAAGCTGGTGCACCACCGGGAGAGCTTCTACGCGCAGATCCTCACCCTGGCCGCGGACTTCCGCGCCGCCGGCTTCCCGCTGCTGCGGCACCTGTCGCACTCGCCGATGTGGCTGGCCAGCGGCCAGATCACCACCCTGTTCAACCTGTTCACCGGCGGCGTGCTGTTCCTCCGCGACGGCTGGGACCCGGCGCGGTTCGTCGACACGGTGCAGCGGGAGCGGATCAACTCCACCTTCGTCACCCCGCCGATGCTCTACGAGGTGCTCGACCACCCGGCACTGGACGGCGCGGACTTCTCCGCGATGTTCATGTTCAACGTGGGCGCCGGCCCCGCCGCGCCGGCCCGGCTGCGGCAGGCGATCGCCCGCTTCGGCCCGGTGCTGCGCATCGTGTACGGGCTCAGCGAGGCGGTGGTGATCACCGCGCTGCCCGGGCTGACCGACGACCCGGAGCACCCGGAGCGGCTGCGCTCCTGCGGCCGGCCGTACGGCGACGTGCGGGTGGAGATCCGCGCCGAGGACGGCACGGTGCTGCCGCCAGACGTCGACGGTGAGGTGTGGGTGCACACCGAGCTGCGCTTCGCCGGCTACCACGGTGAGCCGGAGCTGACCGCCGACACGCTGGTCGACGGCTGGGTGCGCACCCGCGACATCGGGCACCTGGACGCCGACGGCTATCTCTACCTGGTCGACCGGTTGCAGGACCGGATCCTCACCCGGCAGCGCAGCTGGCCGATCTACTCCCGCCCGATCGAGGACGTGCTGGCCGGGCACCCGCAGGTGCGGGCGGCCGCGGTGATCGGCGTGCCGGACGAGGTGGCCGGCGAGGTGCCGTACGCCTTCGTGGTGCCGGCGCCCGGCGCGACGGTGACCGGCGCCGAGCTGATCGACCTGGTGACCACCGCGCTGAGCGACACCTGGGCACCCGGGGCGGTCGAGTTCGTCGACCGGCTGCCGCTGAACCGCTCGGCCAAGGTGGACAAGCGGGCGCTGCGCGCGAGGTACGCCGCGGCCCACCCGCACGCCGCGATCGGCAGCCCGGCGTGACTCCCCGGCGGGAACTGGTCACCCTGGTCACCGCCGATCTGATCTCCAACCTGGGCAGCCGGATCTCGGTGGTGGCCATCCCCTGGCTGGTGCTGGAGACCACCGGCAGCCCGGCCAAGATGGGCCTGGTGGCGTTCGCCGAGACGCTGCCGTACCTGCTCTCCAGCGCGCTGGCGACGCCGTGGGCGGACCGGATCGGGCTGCGCCGCACGTCGATCCTGGCCGACCTGGCCAGCGCGGCGCTGATGGTGGCGGTGGCGCTCACCCCGTGGCTCGGCTTCGGCGCCCTGGTGGCGCTGGTCGCCGTGGTCGGCGGGCTGCGCGGCATCGGCGACCGGGTCAAGCACGTGCTGTTCCGGCCGGCCGCGGAGGCCGCCGGGGTACGGCTGATCCGGCTGACCTCGGTCTACGACGGGCTGGGCCGGCTGGTCACCCTCTTCGGGGCGGCCGCCGGCGGCCTGCTCGTCTGGTGGTTCGGGGTGACCGGGGCGATCCTGATCGACGCGGCGACGTTCGGGGTCTGCGCGCTGCTGATCGGCGCGCTGGTCAGCCCGCCGGCGGCCAGCGCGACGCCGGCGCAACCGGAGGGCTACCGGCGCGCGCTCGCCGGCGGGTTCCGCTATCTAAGCCGGGACCGGATGCTGCTGAGCATGCTGCTGGTCATCGCCGCGCTGAACATGGTGGCCAACGCCAGCATCGCCGTCTACATCCCGCTCTGGGTGGCCGACGTGCTGGGCAACCCGGCCGGGCTGGGCCTGGTGCTCGGCGCGTTCTCGGCCGGCGCGCTGCTGGGCAACCTGCTGTTCACCGTGCTCGGGCCCCGGCTGCCCCGCTATCTGACCTTCGTGGCCGGGGCGCTGGTCAGCGGCACCCCCCGGCTGGTGGCGCTGGCGCTCAGCGAGGAACTGCCGGTGGTGCTGGTGGTGACCTTCCTGTCCGGCATCGGCATCGCCGCGGTGAACCCGCTGCTGGGCGTGGCGCTCTACGAGCGGGTGCCGGTGGAGCTGCAGACCCGGGTGATCGGGCTGGCCGGGTCGCTGGGCTTCGTGGGACTGCCGGTGGGCGCGCTGCTCGGCGGTTGGTCGGTGGCCGCGTTCGGCCTCGCCCCGGCCCTGCTGGCGATGGCCGCCGCCTGCCTGCTGGTGACCCTGCTCCCCCTCTCCACCGCCC
>NZ_QGSW01000348.1:0-9497 GCF_003176715.1 Micromonospora sp. S4605 | reverse complement strand
CCGCTGGACGCCCCCCGGCCCGACCTCATCCTCGACAACCCGCCCTGCGCCTACCGGCTCACCGAGCAGCAGTACCACGGCGAACGCACCGACGGACCCGGCGGCGCCGGCACCACCGTCGCCCAACGCCTCGCCGCGCACGGCTGGAAGGTCGTCAAGACCGGCGACAGCTACTACGTACCCCTCAACCAACCCGAACGCGGCCTCATCCCGCTGCTGCTCGACGCCCAGGGCGTGGAGAACCTCACCGACGGCGAACGCGTCTACCCGACCCTCACCGGCCGGCGCGACGGCCCACTGACCGTCACCGGCTTCACCTGCCTCGCCGGCGCCACCGTCACCGGCCCAGTCACCGTCCGCGCCGGCGCCACCCTCGTCGCCACCGGCAGCACCATCACCGGCCCGGTCACCGCCACCGGCGCCGCCGGCGTCCTGCTCGCCGACAGCACCGTCACCGGCCCCGTCCGGATCACCGGCACCACCGGCGCGATCTCCCTGATCGACGTCACCGTCACCGGCCCGGTCGACCTGGCCCGCAACACCACCGGCACCGACACGCCGCTGCTGGCCGACACCACCGTCCGCGGCCCGCTCGCCTGCGCCGGCAACACCCCCGCGCCGACCAACCTCGGCCTCACCAACACCGTCCACGGACCCCGCACCGACCAGTGCGCGGCCCTGTGACACCCACCCGGTAACCCGGTGCCGGCAGGGCACACGCCGCCCTGCCGGCACCACCGCACCCCGTGGAGGCCGCCGTGTCCCACCCCCGCACCGCACCCGCCCTCGCCGCCGCGGTCCTGCTGCTCACCGCCACCGCCTGCACCACCGACGGCACCGCCACCCGCGACGCACCGACCCCGGCCGCCGCCGTCGCCGTCACCGGCCCACTCTGCGCCGCCCTGCCCACCGGCAGCGAACCCGGCAACCCCACCTTCCTCGCCGGCCAACCCGCCGACGCGGCCCTCACCTGGATGCCGACCCTCACCACCTTCGAAGCGGCGCTACGCACCAGCGGCGCCCTCACCGACCTCGACACCACCGGCGGGATCACCATCCTCGCGCCCACCGACGACGCCTTCGCCGCCATGTTCTCCGACGACACCTGGGACACCCTGATGACCCGCGACCACCAGAAACTGCGCACCCTGGTCAACGCCCACCTCATCGCCGGCGCCCACACCGCCGACGACCTCGCCACCGCCGGCACCACCCGCACCCTCGACGGCACCACCCTCACCGTCACCCGCACCGGCCCGAGCATCCGCCTCGGCGACAAGGCCGACACCGTCTGCGCCGACTACCAGGCCACCGGCGCCCGCATCCACATCATCGACGCCGTCCTCGGCCCACTGCCCGCCACCGCCGACGGCACCGGCCACCGCGCCCACTGAGTCACCGCCGCGCCAGCACCAGCTCCGCCGTCTCCCACAACCCCGGCAGGTACGCCAACACCGCGTCCGCCCGCCGCCGCCGGTCCGCCGCCGATGCCACCCCCAGATCCGCCACCGCCGCCTCGAACAACGGCAGCAGCTCCGCACCCCGCTCCGCAGCGTCCGCCGCCAGGATCAGGTGACACCGGGCGTACGTCGCCACGATCCAGAACATCGCCTCCCGGTGGAACCCCGCCGCCACTAACGCCGCGCTGCCGTCCACCGCCACCACCCGCGCCGCCGGCGTGATGTCGGCGCTGAAGAAGAACGGCGTCCGCGCCACCTCGGCCGCCACGTCGAAGGTGCGCGCCAACCCGGCCAGGTGCTCCCGCACCCGAGCAGCACCCACCCCGCCACCATCCAGCAAATCGAGCAGACCCGGGTAGCGCTCCGCCAGACCAAACCCGGCCAGCACCTCACCCGCCCGCACGTACCGCCGCCGCACCGTCGGCTCCACCAACCCCGCCACCAACGGCACCACCGCCGTCAACGACGTCGGAAACAGCCACGCCATTACCTGCTCGGGCAACGACGCCGACGCGTCCAGCTCCCGCAACCCCCGCTCGATGCGCTCCCGCACCCCGGCACACCGCCGCCGCACCCACCGCGGCTCGGCGAACTCCGCCGCCACCCGCCGGTGCGTCGCCGCCAACCGGCCCGTCGGATCCGCCAGCACCGCACCCGCCCGCAGACAACCCGCGAACACGAACGACCCCAGCACCTCCTCCGGCTCACCCAGCTCCGCCCAGGTCAGGAACGTCACCTCCAGCAACACCCCACCCCAGCGGAACTTGCCCACCTTCCCGGCCGGCCGATCCCGCACCACCAGCACGTCCACGTCCGACCACGGCGGCAGCACCGCATCGTCCGGCATGCTGAGCGTCGAACCACTGACCAACGCGCCCCGCACACCCGGCTCCCGCGCCGCGTACTGCCGCACCCACCGCTCCGCCACCGCGCGCGCCTCACCCACCCTCACCGCGCCGCCACCCCGCGCACCAACCCCGCCAACACCCGGTTGGTCCGGTTCGCCCGCACCGCGTCCCGCTGCTGACCGGCCGTCACCTCGATGTACGCCTGCGACGACGCCAACGACGCGTGCCCCAGCAACCGCATGATCTCCGCCGCGCTCGCCCCGTCCTCGGCCAACCGGGTGGCGAACGTGTGCCGCAACGCGTGCAGCCGCGCCCCCGGCGGCACCCGGTCGCCGATGCCCGCCCGCCGGTAACATGACTCCACCAGGTACTGCAGCCCACCCCGGCGCAGCGGCTCACCCCGCCGGTCCACCAGCAGCGGCGCGTCGGGCCGCACCGTCCGCGCCCCGAACCGCCTGGCCCGGCTGTCCAGATAGTCCACCAGCACCCCGTCCAGCTCCGGTTCGATCGGCACCACCCGCGGCCGCCCACCCTTGCCCGCCACGTCGACGCGCCGCTCACCGGGCCGGCCCGCCAGCGAACCCACCCGCAGCGCCAACAGCTCCGACAGCCGCAGCCCCGCGCAGAGCGCCAACGCCAGCACCGCCACGTCCCGCTCCGGCCACGGATCGCGCTGCCGGGCATCCGCACGGGCCACCGCCGTCAGCAACTGCTCCGGGGTGTCCGGGCCACGCAGCGGCTTGGGCCGGGGGAGCGGCGCCCGGGGCCGGTCGACAGCCGGCATCGGGTTGCCACCGACCACCCCGTCGGCGACCAGGAAGGAGAAGAAACTGTTCCAGGTGGACCAGGCCCGATGCACCGACGCCGCGGCACGCGGGGCGGCGTACCGGGCGAACGCCGCGCGCATCAGCCGGGGAGTGAGGGCGGCGACAGGCAGGGCGTCCAGGGGGAGGGGAGGGGTGACCAGCTCGCCGGCCAGGGCCGCGACGGTACGCAGGTCCCGCCGGTACGCCTCGAGCGTGTGCGGGGACGGCTTGCGGGTGGCCCGGGCGGTCAGGAACTCCTCGATCAGGCGCTGTACCGATTCGTCCTGTTTGTCATGCATAAGGGATATTATGCATGTTTTTCGCGTTGGTGGACAGGTCAGGGGAGGGCGCCGATGCGGCGGTACGTGCTGACCGGCGCGCCGGGAGCGGGCAAGACCAGCATCGCCGACGAACTGCGCCGGCGGGGATACCCGGTCGTCGCCGAGGCGGCCACCGACGTGATCACGGCGGGGCAGGCCCGGGGCGTGGCCGAGCCCTGGAGCGAGCCCGATTTCGTCGAGGCCGTCGTCCGGCTCCAACGCGCCCGTCAGGCCGAGGCGGGCGGGCCGGTGCAGGTGTACGACCGGTCGCCACTGTGCACGCTCGCGCTGGCACGGTTCCTGGGCCGTCCGGTCGGCGCCGTGCTGGCCGCCGAGGTCGAGCGGGTGACGGCAGCGGGGATCTACCAGCGGCAGGTGTTCCTGGTCCGGCCGTTGGGGTTCGTGACGCCGACGGCGGCCCGCCGGATCAGCTACGCCGACGCGCTGGAGTTTGCCCGCGTGCACGAGCGGGTGTACGCGGAGCACGGCTACGAACTGGTCGACGTCCCGCCCGGCCCGGTCGGGCGACGCGCCACCGCGGTGGCGGCGTACCTGGGGTCACCTCCGGTGAGGGAGGCCCCGATCCGGTCTACTTGACATAATGTACATTATCGAACCACGAGCGTCGGGCGGGATGAGCTGGGAACTTCGACGGTCGGCGGTCGCGCTCGGCGTCGTGGTTGGACGACAGGGCCCACGTCGGCCTCGCGCCGTGTCTGGCGCGCCGAGACGCTCGCCGATCGGATCGGACTGTCCGTGGCCACCGCAGCCGTGTGCCCCGTTCTCGGAGATCACCGGTGCCCGGCCGGGTCGACGGCCGCCGGCGCCGCCGGCGAGTACACCAACCCTTCACCACGACGCTGTCGACGGTCGTCGATGCCGCTCCCCCGGGCTCACAACCCTGGTGGTGCGGCGGCCGGGGCACGTACAACCGGGGTGGTAGCCGCATCGCAACTCCGGCACGACGACTCGGCACCTCGCCGGTCCATACGCTGCGGCCTGTACCGGTCATGCCAGCGAAGGGGATCCGCCATGTCCGTCCGTCACCTGCTCACCGCCACCACCGCCGCGCTGCTCGGGGCGTTGGGGTTCGCCACACCGGCGGCGGCGTACGTCTCGACCCAGCCGGTCGCGGCCGATGCCTACACCATGAGCGCCGGGCGACTCGGGGCCAGCGTGGCCGCCGTGCTGGGGCTGGCCGGCGCGATCGTCGGCGGGCTGGCGTTGGCCCGCCCCACCAGTCGGATCGGCACCGGCAGCGGGCGGCTCGGAGCCACCGTGGGTCTGGTGGCGGGTCTGCTCGGCATCGGCCTCGGCGGGTTGGTGGTGGCCACGTCGGACAGTGGCATCGGCACCGGCAACGGGCGGGGTGGAGCCTACGTGGCCCTGCTGGTCGGGCTGGTCGCGGTCGTGCTGGGTGGGCTGGCGCTGGCCCGCTCCCGCCGCGTCGGCTGACACCGGTCGACGGGCGCTGGCCCGGCGTGTGGGCCGGGCCGGCCCCCGGGTCGTCGTCGGGGCGCGCCCGCGTCAGGAGCGGGTGAGCCAGCCGGGGACGGTCAGGCCGGACTCGTAGGCGAGGATCACCAGCTGGGCCCGGTCGCGGACTTTGGTCTTCGTCATGATCCGGCTGACGTGCGTCTTGGCGGTGGCCGGGCTGAGCACCAGGCGCGCCGCGATCTCGTTGTTGGACAGGCCGGCGGCGACCAGCGTCATCACCTCGCGTTCCCGTTCGGTGAGCGCGTTCAGCCGGGGACCCGGGTCGGGGTGCGTGGCCCGGGCGGTGAACTCGGCGATCAGCCGGCGGGTGATCGACGGTGCGATCAGCGCGTCGCCGCGGGCCACCACGCGTACCCCGTGGATCAGCTCCGCCGGCTCGGTGTCCTTGACCAGGAAGCCGCTCGCGCCGGCGCGCAGCGCGCCGTAGACGTAGTCGTCCAGGTCGAAGGTGGTCAGGATGATGACGCGGACCGGCGAGCTGACGGTGATCTCCCGGGTGGCGGCGAGGCCGTCCAGGCCGGGCATCCGGATGTCCATGAGGACGACGTCGGGCCGTAGTTGGCGGGCGAGCCGCACGGCCTCGGCGCCGTCGGCGGCTTCGCCGACGACCTCGATGCCGTCCTCGCCGTGCAGGATGGACCGGAACCCGGCGCGGACCAGGGTCTGGTCGTCGGCGAGCAGCACCTGGATCACGGTGTCGCTCCGGTGAGTATCGGGCCGGGTCGCAGCGGGAGGCGGGCCCGGACCTGGAAGCCGCCGTCCGGGCCGGGGCCGGTGGTCAGCGCACCGCCGAGTGCCCGGGCCCGCTCGCCCATGCCGAGGATTCCGTTGCCGGGCGGCCCTGGTGCGCCGGTGCCGTCGTCGTCGATCTCCACCAGCACGTCGTAGCGGTCGGGTCGGACCCGGATCACCGCCGTGGTCGCGCCCGCGTGCCGGGTCACGTTGGTGAGCGCCTCCTGCAGGATCCGGTACGCGGCCAGGTCGACCTCCGGCGGCAGTGGCCGGGTTTCGGTCAGTTCGGTGCGGACGGTCAGGCCGGACCGGCCGGCGGTGGTGACCAGCTCGTCGAGGCGGTGCAGGCCGGGTGCGGGGCGGGTGGGTGCCTCGCCGTCCTGTCGCAGGCTGCCCAGCGTGGCGCGCAACTCGCCCAGCGTCTCCTTACTGATGTGTTTGATCGCGGTGAGGGCCTGTTCCGAGCGGGCCGGGTCCGGGCGGTGCAGCGCGGCGCTGGCCTGCACGTTGATCAGTGAGAGGTGGTGGCCGAGCGCGTCGTGCAGGTCGCGGGCGATGCGCAGCCGTTCCTCGGTGGCGTGGCGGCGGGCTTCCTCCGCCGTCCGTTGTTCGGCGGCGAGCGCGCGGGCCTGTGCCTCGGCGAGGTAGGCGCGGCGGTTGCGGGTGACGCCGACGATGACCGCGATGAGCCAGCCGGCGTGCAACAGGGTGGCTCCGTTGGCGTTGGTGCTGTCGTAGCTGTCCGCGGCGGCGAAGGCGAGTACGGAGGCGAGGCCGAGGCCGATGGCGACGCCGAGGTGGCCTTCGTCGACGACGGTGTAGAGGGCGACGACGAAGACCAGCATGATCGGGCCGGGGCGGTGCAGCAGTGCCCCGTACGCGCTGACGGCGGCCAGTGCCACCGCGCCCACCGCCACCGGGTGGCGGCGGCGGAGGTACAGCGCGGCGGTGGACGCCAGTACGGCCAGCAGGGCCAGCCGGTCGGCGGTGGTGTCGAGGCCGCGGGACTGCACGAGCAGGCCGACGAGGGCGACCAGGCCGACGGCGAGCACCAGGGTGGTGTTCGCTGCCCGGCTGTGCCATCGCCAGCTCGACATGGGCCGAAGCCTAGACCGTCGGTTCGGCGGCGGAGAAAGCTCCGGTGTGCGTTCCGAGCGGTTCGTTGCTGTCCCGGTCAGCGTTGTGCGGATCTGGTCGCGGGTGGTGGCTCAGCGGTAGTAGCCCTCGACCGGTTTGGCTGCCTCGTCGAACAGTGCGGGGCCGTCCTGCGGTACGGGCCGCGGGCCGGCGGTGAAGCTGGGCGCCTTGAGGCTGTCGAGCTGCTCGGTGGCCAGCGCGAACACGACGCGGCCGAGGCCGGAGCGTTCGAGCGCGCCGGTGCACATGCCGCAGGGCTGGCAGCTGGTGTACATGGTGGTGGCCGCTGCCACGTCCGGGGCCAGGTTCGCGGCCGCCCACCGGGCCAGCTTCAGCTCGGGGTGGGCGGTGATGTCGTTGTCGGTGATCGTGGTGTTCCGTTCTTCGGCGATCACCGTGCCGTCCGGGCCCGCCAGCAGGGATCCGAAGGGCGGGTTGCCGGCTTCCCGGGCGGCGTCGGCGAGCGCGATGGCCCGGCGGAGGTGACGTTCGTCGTCGAGGTGCACGTGTGCTCCGTTCATCGGTGGTGGTCGTTCTGGTCGCGGTGAGCGGCGACGGTGGCGAGCGCGTGCCGTGCGGTCTGTGGCCGGTGGGTCTCGTGCGGGTCGCCGTTGAAGGGGTCGAGCACGACCGTCTCGGCGCCGAGGAGGCGCAACTGGTCGAGGTCGTCGACGATCTGCTCGATGGTGCCTTCGCCGGCGAGGCGGGCGGGGCCGGTGAGGGGTGCCGTGGTCAGTCGTAGCGCGATGCGGGGCGTCAGGGCGGGGACGGGTCGTCGCTGCTCGTCGGCCGCGGCTTTCATCCGGTGCAGTGCCGCGCGTAGCCAGGGCAGGGTGAACCGCAGCGGGTGCCAGGCGGCGCCGAGGCGTACGGCCCGGGTCAGGCCGGCGTCGCTGTTGCCGCCGATCCAGATCGGTATCTGCCCGGCGCGGTAGTCGGTGTCGTTCGCCCAGGCGTCGCGTATCGCCGAGAGGTGTTCGTCGGTGAGGCGCCCGCGGTGGTGGAACGGGATGCCGAGCGCGGCGAACTCCTGCCGGGCCCAGCCGACGCCGACGCCGAGGACGAGCCGGCCGCCGCTGAGCTGCTGGAGGTTCGCGGCCATCCGCGCGGTGAGCAGCGGGTGCCGGTACGGGGCGACGAGGATGGTGGTGCCGAGCCGGACCCGGTCGGTGACGCCGGCCAGCCAGGCGAGGGTGGTGAAGGGTTCGTAGAACGGTGCCGGGTACTGCTCGGCGACGTCGGCTGTCACGGCGATGTGGTCGGACACCATCAGCAGGTCGAAGCCGAGGCCCTCGACCGTCTGCGCCCAGCGGCGCAGCACGTCGGGGTTTGTGCCGGGGCCGAAGTTGGGGACGTTGACGCCGATCTTCACGCCGTCCAGGCTATTCGGCGGTGCTGCCGGGTTGAAGGGAGTTCGGCCGGGGGGTGGGCGGTTTCGCCGTGGATCTGCCGGTAGTTTGCCGGAATGGCCGAGAGTCTCGATGCGACCGACTGGGCGATCCTGGGTGAGCTCCAGCGGGACGGGCGGGTTCCGCTGACCGAGTTGGGGCGCCGGGTGAACCTGAGCGCCTCCGCGGCGACCGAACGGGTGAAGCGGTTGGAGGCGGCGGGGGTGATCGCGGGTTACCGCGCCGAGGTCGACCTGGCGAAGGTCGGCTACCCGGTGCTCGCCGTCGTGCGTCTGAAGTACCCCGGCAGCCGGCACGAGCCACTGCACCGGCTGCTCGGGGAGCGGGTCGAGATCCTGGAGTGCCTGCGCACCACCGGCGAGGACTGTTATTCGCTGAAGGTGGCCGCCACCTCGATGGTCCACCTCGAGGAGCTGGTGAACGAACTGGCCCGGTTCGGCAGCACCACCACCAACATCGTCTACAGCCAGACGTTGCCCTACCGTGGTCCGATGGGCCGGCCGGCCACGTGTTCGTGACCGTGGGTCCGGGCGGGGCCCGGACCCACGGGTCGGTCGGTCAGGTCCACGGCACCTGCGGGCACGGGTGGAGGTCGACCTGCTACGGGCGTCACCGTGGCGCCGGCGCCGGTCCCCCGGTCACGGGTCGGGTCGCCGTCCGCTGGTCCGGGTCGCCGCGCAGGCGGGCGTGCAGGTGCATGTCGTGCCAGCCGTCGGCGTGCCGGCCCTCGCCGCGTTTGGTGCCCTCGGCGGGGAAGCCGGCGCGCAGCGCCACCCGGCAGGACGCCGGGTTGGCCGTGGAGTGGGACAGCTCCACCCGGTGCAGCCCGAGCCCGGTGAACGCCCAGCCGGTCAGTGCGGCCAGCGCGCGCGGTGCGACGCCCCGGCCCCGGGCGGCCGGCAGCACCCAGTACGACACCTCGGCCAGCCCTTCGGCGAGGTCGAGCCGGCGCAGGCTGATCTGGCCGAGCACCCCGGTGTGGTCGACGACCGCCCAGCCGGCGCCGGTCTCCCGCCGCCACCGTTCGGGCCAGCCGGCGATCCAGGCGCGGGCCTCGTCGTCGGTCATCGACCGGCAGTGCCAGCGTCGGATCGCCGGGTCGGCGTAGCCGGCGACCACGGCGGCCCGGTCGGAGGGCCGCCAGGGTCGCAGTCGGAGGCCGTCGGCGTCGATCTCGGGTTGCGGCCGTCGCGCCATCGTGCCGGGCGCCATCAGCGGTGGGACGAGCAGGGGCATGCCGCGATTGTCACCGACCCCGACCTGGCGTCGGGTCGGTGGGCACGGGCGT
>NZ_QGSW01000347.1:0-9574 GCF_003176715.1 Micromonospora sp. S4605 | reverse complement strand
GTGCCGGGGTGGCGTCGGGCGTGGGGGTGGCCGTACCGGCGACGGTCGGTGGGGGCGCCGGCCGCACCTTCGCGGTGCTGCTCTCGCCGGCGAGGACGATCACCAGGACCAGGGCGTACGCCAGCAGGGCGCGGTGACGCATCGTTCGCTCCCGGAGGGGGTCGGGGTCCGCGGACCCCACGACGGTAGTGGACGCCCGCCGTGACCCGGGAGCCCGGTCAGCTCGCCGCCGGCCGGTCCAGTGCGTCCCGCACGGCCACTGCCAGCGACAACGCCTCGGAGAGATCGACCGGTCGGACCACCCCCGCGGGCAGCGTGTCGGCCTGCCAACCCGGCCCCGCCGCGAGCACCAGCAGCGGCCGGCGGTGTGCCGCCAGCAGGGCGGCGAGCTGGCCCGGATCGGCGGTCGTCCGGGTGTGCGACCAGACCACCACCGCGGCCGGCCCGGTCCGGTTGACCGCCTCCAGCAGGGCCGGCACCGGCACCCGGGCGCCCAACATCCGGTAGCCGGCCCCGACCTCGGCGAGCGCGGCGGCCAACGCCTCCAGCGGCAGGCTGTGCTGCTCCTCGTCGGCGCAGGCGAGCAGGATGTGCGGCGGACCGGCCGGCGCCGCGGCCCGGGCGGCCGCGGCGAGGGACTCGGAGACGCATCGGGACACCAGGTGCTCCACCTCGACCAGGCCGCCGGTGGCGTCGTGCCGCTCGCCGATGCCGACCAGCACCGGTCGCAGCAACCCGTCCCAGGTGGCGACCACCCCGTCGGTCGCGATCGCGCGGGCGATCCGCTCGCTGATCGCCACCGAGTCCAGCCGCATCGCGGCCCGGGCCAGGCCCCGGGCGGCCGGACCGGCCCGGCCCACCGGGATGGTCGGTCCGCCGTCGCGGCCGACGGCGGTACGCGCCCGTACGTCGGCGCCGGGGCGTGCCACGTCCGGACCCCGGCGGGCCCAGCGGGCCGCCTCGGCCGGGGCCACCCCCTCGGCGGTGAGCCGGCGCATCACCTCCAGCCGGGCGAGGTCGGCCGGCGTGTAGCGCCGGTGGTGCCCGGGAACGTGTTCGCTCGGCCCCAGCCCGTAGCGCTGGTGCCAGGTGCGCAGCGTGGTCACCGCGACCCCGAGCCGCCGGGCGACCGCCCCCGCGCTCAGCGCCTCATCGGCCACCCGGCCGCTCCGGCGCGTCGTCGGCCGGCAACCCGGCCGGCAACCCGGCCGGCAACCCGGCCGGCAACCCGGCCGGCAGTCCGGCCGGGTTCACGGCCGGGCCGGCCAGTTGGCCGTCCGGGTTCAGCAGGCGGTTCACCACCCCGCCCAGCCATGGCGCGTACGCCCCGGGGTCGGCGTCGAGGTCGGCCGCCAGCTCGGCCGGGTCGACCCAGCGCAGCTCGGCCACCTCGTCGGGATGCGGACGCAGCCGGCTGCCCGGCCGGAAGTCGCCGCGCAGGACGTGGTCGTACTCGAACTCGACCCGCCCGGTGACCGGATCCTCGGCGTAGTAGACGTACACCCCCAGCTCGGTGAGCTCGACCGGGTCGGCGCCCAGCTCCTCGCGGAGCCGGCGGTCCGCGGCGTCGACCGGCGACTGGCCGGGCGTGGGGTGGCCGCAGCAGGAGTTGGCCCAGCGCAGCGGGAAGCGGGTCTTGGCCGCGGCCCGCCGTTGCAGCAGCACCCGGCCGTCCGGGTCGACCAGCACCACCGAGAAGGCGCGGTGCAGCTGGCCCGGCGGCTGGTGCGCGGCCGACACCGTCGTCTCGCCGACCGCCCGACCGGCGTCGTCGACCAGTTCGACCAGGTGGCTCTCCCGGGAGGTCACCGGTTCCTGCCCTTCCAGTCCGAGGGGACGGCTCACCGGCCACCGCCGGTGATCCGGCCGGCGGCGAGCTTGCCGGAGATCAGCACCATCGGCACGCCGACGCCGGGCTGGGTGCCGGAGCCCACGAAGACCACGTTCGGCAGCGTGCGGTGCAGGTTGACCGGGCGGAACGGGCCGGTCTGGAACAGGCTGTGCGCGGCGGCGAACGGGGTGCCGGCGGCCAGGCCCTGCTCGGCCCAGTCGGCCGGGGTGATCGTCCGGAGCACCTCGACGCCCGCTCCGAAGCCGACGTAGCCGCGTTCCTCCAGCGTGCCGACGAGCTGGTCGGCGTAGCGGCGGTCGAGGTCGCCCCGCCACTCGAACGGCGCCCGGTCGAGGTTGGGCACCGGGGCGAGCACGTAGTAGGTGTGCCGCCCGGCCGGCGCCACCGACGGATCGGTCCGGCTCGGGTTGGTGACCAGCAGCGAGGGGTCGCTCATCAGCCTTCCGCGCCGGATGACCTCGTCGAAGGTGCTCCGCCAGGCGCGTCCGAAGTGGATGTTGTGGTGGGCGATCTTCGAGTAGCCCTGGGTCGAGCCGACGTGCAGCACCACGCAGGAGGGCGAGTAGCGCAGCCGCCGCTGCCGGGCCGGCGGCAGCAGGTCCCGGTAGGCCACCGGCAGGTCGGGGTTGAGCACCACCACGTCCGCCGGGATCCGCTCGCCGTCGGCGGTCAGCACCCCGGTGGCCCGCCCGCCCGCGGTCTCCACCCGGCTGACCGTGGTGCCGTAGCGGATCTGCACGCCGTGCTTCTCGGCCGCGCCGGCCATCGCCCGGGAGACGGCGTGGATGCCGCCGCGCGGAAAGTAGACCCCGGCGACCGAGTCGAGGTACGCGATGACCGCGTAGATGGCCAGCGCGTCGTGCGGGGCGAGCCCGGCGTACATGGCCTGGAAGGAGAAGATCCGCCGGGTGCGCGGGTCCTGGAAGAAGTGGTCGATCTTGGTCTGGAGCCGGCGGAACGCGCCGCCGGCGAGCAGCTTCAGCAGGTTGCCGGTGAGCAGGTCGGTCGGCGCGTCCAGGTTGCGCTCGATGAAGTCGGCCCGCTCCAGCTGCCACAGCCGCCGGGCGTAGTCGACGAAGCGCAGGTAGCCGTCGGCCTCACGGGGCCCGCAGACCCGGGAGATCTCGGCCGCCATCCGGGTGGTGTCGGTGATGACGTCGAGCGTCGAGCCGTCCGGGTAGTAGGCCCGGTAGGCCGGGTCGAGCGGGGTGAGGTCGAGCCAGTCGGTCAGCTCCTCGCCGACCGCGCCGAGCGCCTCGGCGATCAGGTCCGGCATGGTGAGCACGGTCGGCCCGGTGTCGAACTCGTAGCCGTCGACGCCGAGCCGGCCGGCCCGCCCGCCCGGCACCGGTTCGCGTTCCAGCACGGTCACCTGCCGGCCGCTGCCGGCCAGGTGCAGCGCGCAGGCCAGCCCGCCGAGGCCGGCCCCGACCACCACCACCCGGTCGGTGGGTCCGCTCACGGTCCGCACGCGATCACCTCCTTCACGAAGTTGCCCATCATGCCCGCCGGTCGGTGGCGGTGCCGGCGAGGCCGGTGAGCGCGATGCGCGCGGTCTCGTCGATCGACGCGTCGTCGAGCGCGGCGAGCGCCTCCGCCACCCGGTCGGCGATCATCCGCTCGACCCGGTCGACGGCCCCGGTGTCGGCGACCAGCTCGGCCAGCCCGGCGATGTCCCGGTCGCCGCCGCCCGCGCCCGCCCGCTCCAGCGCCCGGCGCTGGGTCGGGGTGGCGAGCTGCCGGGCCAGCATGAGCAGCACCGTCGGCTTGCCGGTACGCAGGTCGTCGCCGGCCGGCTTGCCGGTGGTGGCCGGATCGCCGTACACACCGAGCAGGTCGTCGCGGAGCTGGAACGCCTCGCCGACCGCCCGGCCGTAGTGGGTGTAGGCGGCGACCAGCGCGTCGTCGGATCCGGCGCCGGCCAGGTGGGCGCCGAAGAGCAGCGGTCGCTGCACCGTGTAGCTGGCGGTCTTGTAGCGGGCGACCCGCAGCGCCCGGTCGACCGACCAGCGGGCGGCGTCACTCTCGCCGAGCACGTCGAGGTACTGCCCGGCCACGGTCTCCACCCGCATCTGGTCGTAGCAGCGGCGGACGTCCAGCAGCCGGGCCGGGGGCACGGCCGCGTGGGCGAGCAGCCGGTCGGCCCAGACCATGCAGAGGTCGCCGACCAGCACCGCGACGGCCTCGCCGAACCGGCGCGGGTCGCCCCGACGGCCGGCGGCGACGTGCTGGGCGGCCAGCGCCACGTGTGCGGTCGGCCGGCCGCGCCGGGTGGTCGAGGCGTCCATCACGTCGTCGTGCACGAGCGCGAAGGTGTGCAGCAGCTCCAGGGCGGCGAGCGCCGGCAGCACCGGCGGCAGCGGCTCGCCGCCGCCCACCGCCCCGCGCCAGCCCCAGTAGGCGAACGTCGGGCGGACCCGCTTGCCGCCGGCGAGCACGTGGTCGCGTGCGGTCGCGGCGAACCCGCCCATCGCCGCGTCGATCTCGGCCAGCGCGTCGACCTCGGTGGTGAGGAAGTCGGCCAGGGTGTCGTCCACCGCCGTGACCAACTCGCGGGTGTACGCGGCGAGCACCGCGCGGACCGGATCGTCCCGGCCGGACGGGTTTGCCGGCGCGTCGCGAAGCGTATTACCCGCGGATGCGTCGTTGGCCATGCGGCTGAGCGTACCCTAGGGTTGTGAGTTGCGTCGATTGGTGCGTCGATTCGTGAGGGAGGGCCGGTGGACACTGATCTCACCGCTGCCTACGACCGCTGCCGTGAGCTGCACCGACGCCACGGTCACACCTACTATCTCGCCACCCGGCTGCTGCCCGGGTGGAAACGGCGGCACGTGCACGCCCTCTACGGCTTCACCCGGTACGCGGACGAGATCGTCGACCGCACCGACGACCTTGCCCCGGCCGAGCGCGCCGCCCGCCTCGACGACTGGGGCGGCCGGTTCATGGCGGGCCTGCACGGCCAGCCGATCGACGACCCGCTGCTGCCCGCCGTGCTGCACACCATCGCCGTCTTCGACCTCGACCGCGACGACTTCGCCGCGTTCCTCAAGAGCATGGCGATGGACCTGACCGTCGACTCGTACCGGACCTACGACCAGCTGCTCGACTACATGGAGGGCTCGGCGGCGGTCATCGGCACGATGATGCTGCCGATCCTGGGCAGCAGCGACCCGGTCGCGGCCCGGGAACCAGCCCGGCAGCTCGGCTTCGCCTTCCAGCTCACCAACTTCATCCGGGACGTGGCCGAGGACCTGGACCGCGGGCGGACGTACCTGCCGGAGGAGGACCTGGCCCGGTTCGGCGTCACCCGGCAGGACCTGGTCGAGGCCCGCGCGCGGCGGCGGGCCACCCGGGCCATCCGGGCGCTGATCGCGTACGAGGTGACCCGGGCCCAGGCGCACTACGCCGCGGCGGCGCCCGGGATCACCCTGCTCACACCCGCCTCGCAGGCCTGCCTGCGGACCGCGTACGCGCTCTACGGCGGGATCCTCGACGAGGTGGCCGCGCAGGACTACGACGTCTTCGCCCGCCGGGCCGTGGTCGGCCAGCGGCGCCGGCTGGCCGTGGCGGCCCAGGCCCTGCTCACCCCGACCGGCACGCCGGTGGTCGCCGTCCCCGGGCCGCCGGTGCCCTGCCCGAGCGCGCCGTGACCCCCCGTACCGCGGCTCAGAGGCAGCTGTGCAGCGCGTCGACCAGGGCCTCCACCCGGTCGAAGTCGGCCAGCCGGGCGGTCGCGTAGCCGAAGGTGTAGCCGCGGACCGGGTCGGCCCAGGCGCAGCTGCCGCCGATCCCGCCCATGCCCCAGCTACCGTCCTCCTCCCACTGCATGCCCAGCGTCCACCGGGTCCGCCGATCGAGCAGCAGATCCGGGCCGTCGTACTGGACCCGGGTCGCCTCGGCCACCAGCTCCGGGCTGAACAGCCGTACGCCGTCGAGCGTGCCGCCGGCGAGCAGCCCCGCGTACAGGCGGGCGAGGGCGCCGGCCGTCGAGTGCAGGTTGACGGCGGGCACCTCGGCGCCGCGCCAGAGCGGGCTGTTCACCACCGACAGGTCCCGGCCACCGGGCGGGTTGTCCAGCGCGCGCGCCCGCAGCGAACCCGGCGCACCGGCCACCCGGACCGGCCAGTCCGGGTCGCCGTACGACAGGTCGGCGCAGCGGCGCTGGTCCGCCGGGTCCAGCCCGAAGCCGAGGTCCAGCCGCCACGGGCCGGCGATCTCCTCAGCGAGGAACCGTCCGACCGACCGGCCGTCCACCCGCCGGACCAACTCGCCCACCAGGTGCCCGTACGTCCAGGCGTGCTCGCCCGCGACGCTGCCCGGCTCCCACTCCGGCTCGGCGGCGGCCAGGTCGCCGGCGAGCAGGTCCCAGTCGGCGATCGCCTCGGCCGGCCGGGGCACCGGGAAGACCGGCAGCCCGGCGGTGTGGTCGAGCACCTGCCGGACGGTGGCCGGGGTGCGGAAACCGGGCCAGTGCGCGGCGACCGGATCGTCCAGCCCGAGCCGGCCCCGGTCCACCAGCAGCAGCAGGCAGAGCGCGGCCACCGGCTTGCCGACCGAGTAGACGTTGACCAGCGTGTCGGCCTGCCACGACCGGCCCGGCGACCGCTCGCCGCCGACGATGTCCACCACCGGCGCGCCGTCGTACCAGATGGCCAGGCCGGCCCCGGTCTCCCGGCCGCTGGCGAGCAGGTCGCGGAAGCAGTCGTGGACGGCGGCGAAGCGGGTGTCGGGCATCCGGTCACGGTAGGCGATCCGCCGCGCCGTCCGCGCCGCCATTCGACGGCCCGGCGCGACCCCCGCTCCACGGCCCGGGGCGCGCGCCGCCGCGCCGTCCGCCGCCGCCTGTCCCGGCGCCGGGGAGCGCGCGGTACGTGACCGTTCCCCCGACTGGCTGGCCCGTCGGCGGCGGCTGGGGGATGCTGTCCGGGTGGCGGAGCCGGAGCAGGTGGACGTGGTCGTGGTCGGGCTCGGCGTCGGCGGCGAGGAGGTGGCCGGGCGACTCGCCGAGGCCGGGCTGAGCGTCGTCGGCATCGAGCGGGACCTGGTCGGCGGGGAGTGCCCGTACTGGGGGTGCGTCCCGAGCAAGATGATGATCAGGGCGGCGAACGCGCTCGCCGAGGCGCGCCGGGTCGACGGCCTCGCCGGCACCGCCGAGGTGCGCCCGGACTGGGCGCCGGTGGCCAGGCGGATCCGCGAGGAGGCCACCGACAACTGGGACGACCGGGTCGCGGTGGACCGCTTCGTCGGGCGGGGTGGCCGGTTCGTCCGGGGCAGCGGGCGGCTGACCGGGCCGGGCCGGGTCCAGGTCGGCGACCAGGTGTTCCAGGCCCGGTACGGCGTGGTGCTGGGCACCGGCACCCGGCCGACGGTGCCGCCGATCGACGGGCTGGCCGGCACCCCGTACTGGACCAACCACCAGGCGGTCGAGGTCACGGAGCTGCCCGAGTCGCTGCTGGTGCTGGGCGGCGGGGCGATCGGGCTGGAGCTGTCGCAGGTCTTCGCCCGGTTCGGGGTCCGGGTCACCGTGGTGGAGGCGCTGGACCGGGTGCTCGCGGTCGAGGAGCCGGAGGCGTCCGAGGTGGTCGCCGCGGCGCTCCGCGCCGACGGGGTGGAGGTCCACACCGGAGTGCGGGCGGAGCGGGTCGGCCACGACGGGCAGCGGTTCACCCTGTCCGCCACCGGCGGCGCCGAGTTCACCGCCGAGCGGCTGCTGGTGGTGACCGGCCGCCGGGCGCACCTGGAGGAGCTGGGGCTGGACTCCGTCGGGGTGGACGCCGGCCAGCGCTACCTGCCGGTCGACGACCGGATGCGGGTCGCCGACGACCTCTGGGCGGTCGGCGACGTGACCGGGGAGGGCGCGTTCACCCACATCGCGATGTACCAGGCGGCGATCGTGATCGCCGACATCCTGGACCGCGCCCGGCACGCGCGGGCCGGCGCGGATCCGAGCGGCACCGCGAGCGTGGTGGGCGGCGCGATGGGCGCGGCCAGCAGCCTCAGTGCCAGCGGGTCGAGCGGCTCGGCCGGTACGGTGCCGCGCGCCGACTACCGGGCGCTGCCCCGGGTCACCTTCACCGACCCGGAGGTGGGCGCGGTCGGGCTGACCGAAGAGCAGGCCCGGGCCCGCGGGATCAACGTGCAGGTGGGCTTCACCAAGCTGGGCAGCTCCACCCGGGGCTGGATCCACGGGGTCGGCGACGAGGGCTTCATCAAACTGGTCGCCGACGGCCGACCAGGGGGTGCTGATCGGGGCGACCTCGGTCGGGCCGGCCGGCGGCGAGGTGCTCTCCGGGCTGGTGGTCGCGGTGCACGCGGCGGTGCCGCTCAGCCTGCTCCGGCACATGATCTACGCGTACCCGACCTTCCACCGGGCCATCGAGGACGCGCTGCACAACCTGTCCTGAGCTGCCGGTCGAGGAAGCGGCGGCTGACGGGCAGCGGCAGCGTCCGGCAGAAGTGGGCAGCCGTCCGGCAGATGGCTGCTCATTTCTTTCACTCCGATGACGTACGATTGCGGCCGTGACGAAGCGGTTGACCGAAGTTGCCAAGAAGGCGGGCGTCAGCGAGGCCACCGTCAGCCGGGTGCTCAACGGCCGGGACGGGGTCTCCGCGGCGACCCGGACGGCGGTGCTGACCGCGCTGGACGTGCTCGGCTACGAGCGCCCGACCAAGCTGCGCGGCGAACGCGCCCGGCTGGTCGGGCTGGTCCTGCCCGAGTTGCAGAACCCGATCTTCCCGGCGCTCGCCGAGGTGGTCACCGGGTCCCTCGCCCAGCGGGGGTTCACCCCGGCGCTCTGCGCCCGCACCATCGGTGGCGTCTCCGAGATGGACTACGTGGAGATGCTCCTCGACCACCAGGTCTCCGGGGTGATCTTCGCCGGCGGCTCGTACGCGCTCGCCGACGCCCGGCACGACCACTACCGCCGGCTGACCGACCGGGGCCTGCCGGTGGTGCTGGTCAACGCGGGGGTCGACGAGCTGGGCTTCCCCCGGGTCTCCACCGACGACGCGGTGGCGGTGGAGCAGGCGTACGGGCACCTGCGCTCGCTCGGGCACGAGCGGATCGGGATGGTGCTCGGCCCGGAGGGGCACGTGCCGTCCCGGCGCAAGTTGAACGCGATGATCCAGGCCGCCGGCTGGGCCGACGACGAGTTCGTCGAGCGCTCCAGCTTCTCCATGGAGGGTGCCCGGGTCGCCGCCACCAAGTTGGTCGAGCGGGGGGTGACCGGCATCATCTGCGCCAGCGACGTGCTGGCGCTCGGCGCGATCCGGGCCGCCCGGCGGCTCGGTCGGGCGGTGCCGGCCGACGTGTCGGTGGTGGGCTTCGACGACTCCGCGTTCATGACCTGCACCGACCCGCCGCTGACCACCGTGCGGCAGCCGATCGAGACGATGGGCCAGGCCGCGGTGGACCTGCTGGTCACCCAGATCGAGGGGGCCGGCGTGCTGCACGACGAGCTGCTGTTCGAGCCCGAACTGGTGGTACGCGGCTCCACCGCGCCCGCCCCGGCCCGCTGACCCGAGCCTGCCGCTCGCCCGCTGACCCGGGCCTGCTTCCGGCCGAGGGCGGCGGCACTGTCCATCGTGCCGCCCGCCGTTGACTGACCATCCCGGCCCCGCGACCCGCCTGCCTGGTCGCCGAGACGACGCTCCGGCCGTCGACCGCTGCCCGCGGTCGGCGGCCGTCTTCGTCCTGGCCGGCGGATCGGGCCGACCCTGCCC
>NZ_QGSW01000169.1:0-45304 GCF_003176715.1 Micromonospora sp. S4605 | reverse complement strand
CGCCCCCTCCTGCGCCCCGGCTGACCGCAAGGTCGGTTGCGGGCCACGACCCGAGACCGGAGCGTCCGCCCCCACCGTCACCGGCCGCTTCCAACCACCGGCCCGCTGGTCCGGGCCACACGAGCCGAGGCGACGCTGCGATCATCTTGCGGTGCCCGTGAAGATTCCCCGCGTTCCACTCGTCGCGGTCCTCGCCGCCGTGGTCGCGGCGGCCGCCCTGCTGACCGGCCCCAGCCCGCTCCGTGCGCCGGCCAGCGCCGGCATGGTCCGGATGCCGGCGGCCGTACCCGCCACGCAGTCCCCGGCGCCGGCCACGCCGCCGGCATCGGCACCCGCCTCGGCACCGCCGGTCACCGCCCGGCCCGGGATCGGCGCGGGACTGCCGGGCGCCACCCCGGTCGGGAGCCTGCCCCCCGTCGTCGACCACGGACCGCGTACCGGGAACAAGGTGGCGCTCACCTTCGACGCGGACATGACCGACGCGATGCGGCGCCAGCTGCGCAGCGGCGCGGTGCGGTCGTACGCGAACCTGAAGATCATCGACCTGCTGGAGCGGGAGCGGGTGCCGGCCACCTTCTTCCTCACCGGCATGTGGGTCGAGCAGTACCCGGCGCTCACCCGCCGGCTGGCCGCCAACCCGCGCTTCGAGCTGGCCAACCACACGTACGGGCATCTGGCCTTCACCCCGGACTGCTACGGCCTCCCCCGGGTCCCCGAGCGGGAGATGACCGCCGACGTGGCCCGGACGTTCGACCTGGTGGCCGGGTACGGCGGGCGGCAGACCCGCTACTTCCGCTTCCCCGGCCTGTGTCACGACCGCAAGGCGCTCGCCGCGCTGGCCCCGCTCGGGTTGACAGTGGTGGACGGGGACGTGGTCAGCGGCGATCCGTTCGCGAAGTCCTGGCGGCCGGTGGTGCGGGCGGCGCTGACCGGGGTCCGTCCGGGCTCGGTGATCATCCTGCACGTGACGGAAGCGAACGCGCCCATGACGGACGAGGCGCTGCCGCACATCCTGGCCGGACTGGCCGAGCGCGGCCTGGAGCCCGCCCCGCTGTCGGAAGTGCTCGGGCAGGGCTGAATCCCGATCAGGAAGGCCGGCAAATCCCTAGAATCTACGCAAGACTAGAGGAGGTCGGCATGACCGCAGCGATGGAGATGCCCCGCGTCCAGGAGTGCGTGGTCGCGGCGTGCGCCTACAACCACACCGGCGACTGCCACGCGTTCGCCATCACGATCGGCAGCATGGACCACGCGCACTGCCACACGTTCATCGAGATGCCCGCCGTCCAGGCCGGCGTGGACGGCCTGATCGCGCAGGTCGGCGCCTGCCAGCGGGCCGACTGCCGGCACAACGACCAGCTGGAGTGCCACGCACCGGCGATCAAGGTCGGCCCGGACAACGACATGGCCGACTGCATCACCTACGACCAGCGCTGACCGGCCTGAGCGAGAACCAGCGCTGACCCGCCGCCACCGCCCCGGTGGTCGGTGACGGCGGGGGCCTCAGCGCAGACCGTTGGCCTGCCGAACCACGGTGACGAGCTCGTCGATGATGCCGGTGAGGGCGAAGTCCTTCGGCGTGAAGACCCGGGCCACCCCGGCGGCGCGCAGCTGCTCCGCGTCGGCCGCCGGGATGATGCCGCCGACCACCACGGGCAGGTCCGACCGGCCGGCGGCACGCAGCCCGTCCAGCACCGCGGGCACCGCGGCCAGGTGCGAGCCGGAGAGCACGGAGAGCCCGACCAGGTCCACGTCCTCCTCGACGGCGGCGGCGACGATCTGTCCGGCGGTCAGCCGGATGCCCTGGTAGACCACCTCGAAGCCGGCGTCGCGGGCGCGTACCGCGATCTGCTCGGCGCCGTTGGAGTGCCCGTCCAGGCCGGGCTTGCCGACCAGCAGCCGCAGCCGGCCACTGCCCAACTCGCGGGCGGTGGCGGCGACCCGCTCGCGCACCCCGGCGAGCCCGGCGTCCGCGCCGGCCCCGGCGCCACCGGCCAGCCCGGTCGGCGCCCGGTACTCGCCGAAGACCTGCCGCAGCGCGCCGGCCCACTCGCCGGTGGTCACCCCGGCCCGCACGCACTCCAGCGTCGCCGGCATCAGGTTCGTGCTGGTCGCGGCGTCCGCGCGGAGCCGGGCCAGGGCCGCGTCGACCGCTGCCGCGTCCCGGTTGGCCCGCCATTCGCGGACGGCGACCGCGGCGGACTTCTCCACCGCCGGGTCCACCTGTTCGATCGCCTCGGCACCGGCCGCGGTCAGCGGCGACGGCTCGGTCTCGGTGAACCGGTTGACGCCGACCACCACGTCGGTGCCGGCCTCCATCCGGCGCCGCCGCTCGGCCAGCGAGGCGACCAGCGCGCTCTTCAGATAGCCGGTCTCCACGGCGGTGACCACGCCGCCCATCTCCAGCACCTTCGCCAGCTCGACCCGGGCCCCGGTGACGATCTCGTCGACCAGCGCGGTCATCACGTGCGAGCCGGCGAACAGGTCGGGGTACTCGAGCAGGTCCGACTCGTACGCCAGGACCTGCTGCATGCGCAGCGACCACTGCTGGTCCCACGGCCGGGGCAGGCCGAGCGCCTCGTTCCAGGCCGGCAGTTGCACGGCGCGGGCCCGGGCGTCCCGGGAGAGGGTGACGCCGAGCATCTCCAGCACGATCCGCTGGATGTTGTTCTCCGGCTGCGCCTCGGTCAGCCCCAGCGAGTTGACCTGTACGCCGTAGCGGAACCGCCGCTGCTTCGGGTCCTCGACCCCGTAGCGGTCCCGGGTGATCTCGTCCCAGAGCGCGCCGAAGGCGCGCATCTTGGCGATCTCCTCGACGAAGCGGACCCCGGCGTTGACGAAGAACGAGATCCGCTGCACCACGTCGCCCATCCGTTCGGCGGGCACCTGGCCGGAGTCGCGTACCGCGTCGAGCACGGCGACCGCGGTGGCCAGCGCGAAGCCGACCTCCTGCACGGGCGTCGCGCCGGCCTCCTGGAGGTGGTACGAGCAGATGTTGACCGGGTTCCAGCGCGGCATCTCGCGCAGGGTGTACGCGATGACGTCCGCGGTGAGCCGCAGCGACGCCGCCGGCGGGAAGATGTACGTCCCCCGGGACAGGTACTCCTTGATGATGTCGTTCTGCGTGGTGCCCGCGCAGCGGGCCAGCTCGGCCCCCTGCTCGGCGCCGACCGTGCCGTAGAGGGCGAGCAGCCACATCGCCGGCGCGTTGATGGTCATCGAGGTGTTCATCTCGGCCAGCGGGATGCCGTCGAAGAGGGCCCGCATGTCGCCGAGGTGGGCGACCGGCACCCCGACCCGGCCGACCTCGCCGGCGGCGAGTTCGTGGTCCGGGTCGTAGCCGGTCTGGGTGGGCAGATCGAAGGCGACCGACAGGCCGGTCTGCCCCTTGGCCAGGTTGCGGCGGAAGAGCGCGTTGGTCGCGGCGGCCGAGGAGTGCCCGGCGTAGGTGCGCATCACCCAGGGGCGGTCGCGCTCGGGCAGCCGGCCGGGGGGAGCCTTCTCGTCCATGGCCGGAGTCTAAGTTACCGTTCAGTCACCGGCGCTGTGGAAAACCACACAGCTCCATGGAGGGGACGTCCGGGTGCCAACCGCCCGGCATGGCGGGGACCACCACACCCCCGGCCGGCCGGCCCCGCCGCCCAGGTCGCACACTTGACGGCATGGATGACGAGCTCGCGATCTCCGTCCGGGGGCTGCGCAAGGCGTACGGGGACACCGTCGCGGTGGCGGGCGTCGACCTCGACGTGCGCCGGGGCGAGGTGTTCGCCCTGCTCGGCCCGAACGGCGCGGGCAAGACCACCACGGTGGAGATCCTGGAGGGCTTCCGGCGCCGGGACGCCGGCGAGGTCTCGGTGCTCGGCAGTGATCCGGCGCAGCCGGCCGCGGACTGGCGCTCCCGGGTGGGCATCGTGCTGCAGGGCACCGGCGAGTTCGACGAGCTGACCGTCGGCGAGGTGGTCCGCCACTTCGCCGGGTTCTACGCCGACGCCGACGACCCGGACAAGGTCGTCGAGCGGGTCGGCCTGGCCGGCAAGGCGAAGGCCCGCACGCACACCCTCTCCGGCGGCCAGAAGCGCCGGCTCGACGTGGCGCTCGGCATCGTCGGCCGGCCCGAGCTGCTCTTCCTCGACGAGCCGACCACCGGTTTCGACCCGGAGGCGCGGCGCGAGTTCTGGGAGCTGATCCGGGACCTGGCCGCGGCCGGCACCACCATCCTGCTGACCACCCACTACCTGGACGAGGCCGAGGCGCTGGCCGACCGGGTCGGGGTGATCGCTGGCGGCCGGCTGGTCGAGGTCGCCGCGCCGAACCGGCTCGGCAACCGGCAGGAGGCGCTGGCCACGGTCTCCTGGCGTACGCCGGAGGGGGCGTTGGAGAGCGTCGAGAGCGCCACGCCGACGGCGCTGGTGGCGGAGCTGGCCGCGCGCTTCGGCGGCGAGGTGCCCGGCCTCACGGTGACCCGGCCGACCCTGGAGGACATCTACCTCACCATGATCGGACACGCATGACCGCCACCATGAAGCCGGCCCCGCGGGCCGCCGTGGCACCGGCGCGGCGGCGGGGCCCGGCGGCCCTCGCCCTGCGGCAGGGCCGGTTGGAGATCACCCAGTTCCTGCGCAGCCGGGAGTCCGTCGTGTTCACGATGGGCTTCCCGGTCATCATGATCCTGATCTTCGCGGCGATCTTCAGCGACGAGATCGCCCCCGGGGTCAGCTACACCCAATACTTCATCACCGGGATGATCGCCACCGGCCTGATGACCGTCAGCTTCCAGAACCTCGGCATCTGGATCCCGATCGAGCGCGACCGGGGAGTGCTCAAGCGCTACCGGGGCACGCCGATGCCGAAGTGGGTGTGGTTCGCCGGCAAGGTGCTGATGGTGGTCGCCATCGGCGTCGCGGAGACGGTGCTGCTGCTCGCCGTCTCGGTGGCGCTGTTCGACCTGGAGCTGCCCGGCACCGCGGCGAAGTGGCTGACCTTCGGCTGGGTGTCGGTGCTCGGTGTGACCGCCTGCACCCTGTGCGGCATCGCCATCTCGTCGCTGGCCCGCACCGCGCGCAGCGGGTCGGCGGTGGTCACCCCGGTGGCGCTGGTGCTCCAGTTCATCTCCGGGGTGTTCTTCGTCTTCACCGAGCTGCCGTCCTGGATGCAGCAGGTGGCGGCGATCTTCCCGCTGAAGTGGATGTGCCAGGGCCTGCGGTCGGTCTTCCTGCCGGAGAGCTTCGGCGCGCAGGAGCCGGCCGGATCGTTCGAGCTGGGTCGGGTCGCCCTGGTGCTCGCCGTGTGGTGCGTCGTCGGCCTGGTGCTCTGCCTGACCACCTTCCGCTGGACCACCAAGCGCGACGGCTGACCCGGCGGGGCGACCGGGGCCGAGCCTCCGCTCAGCCGCTGGCGGCGAGTGCGTCGCCGAGCGGCGTACGCCAGTAGAGCACCTCGCGCCCGGACCGCCGCTTGCTGACCGCTCCCGCGTCCAGCAGCACCCGGAGGTGGTCGCTGACCGTCCCGAGGGACAGCCCGGTCACCACCACGAGCTGCGAGGTGCTCAGCGGGGTGTCCAGCCGGGCGAGGATGTTGGCCCGGTTCGCGCCGATCAGCCGGGCGAGCCCGTCGGGCGCCGGTGAGGTGGGATCGACCAGGATCCCGCGCGCCGGGTACACCATCCCGAACCGGGTCGGCCGGTCCCAGACCACCCAGCCGCGCCCGCAGTGCGCCGGGACGAGGAACAGCTGCTCGGCCCCGCTCAGCGACAGCGGCGGCTCCGGGTAGTCGTTGACCTGGAGGCGGCCGTCGCCCACCCAGCGCACGTTGCGGTTGAGGTCGGCGAACACTCCGGCCCAGCCGCCCCTGCTCAACGCCGCGGTACGGGCCACGATGTCCGCCCGGAGCCGGCGTTCCCGCTCCGGCCACTCCGGCTCGACGGTGTGCGTCCAGACCCAGTCGAGGAGTTCCACCACCTGCCCGGTGAGGCCGTCCGCCAGCAGTTCGGCGGCGAGCGGCTCCGGGCGGGTGGCGCGCAGGTCGGCCCGGATCCGCTCGTCGGGCAACCGCCCGACGGCGGCCAGCTCCGCCGCGAACGTCGGTTCCGGCGAGGCGGGCGCGATGGTGAGGAAGTCGGCGACCCACCGGGGGTTGAACGACGCGGGCAGCAGCGCCCGGGCCACCGGCCGGGCGCCCAGCATCCGCCGGAACGCCTCGACGTGCGGCCCTCGCCAGGCCCGCTGCCAGGGAGTACGGGCGTCGTACAGCGCGCGCAGCGCGGCGACCGTGTCGACCATCGGGGAGACCGTGAAGCGGCTGCGCGCGAGCAGATCCGATGGCACCTGCCAGACGCCCACGTTTCGCCTCCGGACGTAACTCTACGGGATACCACCCGGCGCCCCGCACGATCGTGCCCGTGAGAACGTACGCAGACCTGTTCGCCGCCCGCGAGTTCCGCAACCTGTTCCTGGCCAACTGCGCGGGGATCGCCGGGCACACCACGTCGGCCCTGGCGCTGGGCGCACTGACCTACGCGTCGACCGGCTCGGCGCTGCTCACCGCGCTGAGCATGTTCGGCGCACCGCTGGCCGGCGTGCTCGGCAGCCTGACGCTGCTGTCGGCCGCGGACAGCCTGCCTCCGCGCCGGGCGCTCACCCTCGCCGCGGTGCTGGTCACCGTCGGAGCGGCGGTGCAGGCGGTGCCCGGGCTGCCACTGTGGGCCCGCTTCACGATCATCTTCGTCAGCGCGTACGTCGGCTCGATCACCGGTGGGGCGAGGTGGGCGCTGCTCACCGACATCCTGCCGGCCGACGCCTACGTACTGGCCCGGGCCACCATGAACACGAGCGTCGGGGTGATGCAGATAGCCGGGTTCGGCCTGGCCGGCGCCCTGCTCGTGTGGCTGAGCCCGTACCAGGTGTTCCTGCTCGCCGCGGTGCTCCGGGCGGTGGCCGCCGCGGTGGGCTGGTTCGGGCTGTCCGAACGCCCGGTCCGGGTCACCGAGCGGACGACGGTCGCGCGCACCCTGCGGGTCAACCGGGAACTCTGGGCGGACCCGGGCCGGCGGTCCCTCTTCTTGAACCTGTGGGTGCCGGGTGGCCTGGTCGTCGGGTGCGAGGCGCTCTTCGTCCCGTACGCCGGTGACCGCGCCGGGTTCCTGTTCGCCGCCGCCGCCCTCGGCATGCTGATCGGTGACGTGGTGGTGGGGCGGTTCCTGACCGGAGCCCGCCGGGAGCGGTGGGTTCCCGGACTGCGGCTGCTGCTCGCGGTGCCGTACCTGGTGTTCCTGCTGTCACCGCCGCTGCCACTGGCCATGGTCGTCGCGTTGGTCGCGTCGGTCGGCTTCGCCGGCGGACTGCCGTTGCAGGAGCGGTTGATCGCCCACTCCCCACCCGAGGCCCGGGGCCAGGTGCTCGGCCTGCACCAGAACGGCATGATGGCCGGGCAGGCGGTGTGCGCCGCGTTGGCCGGCACGGTCGCGGACCTGGTCCCGGCCAACCGGGCCGTCGCGCTGCTCGCCGCGGCGGCGCTGGCGGCCACGCTGGTGCTCACCGCCGGACTGCGGCGGACCGCCCCCGCGGTGGCGGGAGCGGTCCGTTGAGCGGCCGGGGGCGCGCCACCGTCAGTACGTGTAGAAGCCCTTGCCGGTCTTGCGGCCCAGGTCGCCGGCGGTGACCATGCGCTGGAGCAGCTCCGGCGGGAAGAACTTCTCGTCCGCGGTGTCGGTGTAGATGTTCTTCGAGGCGTGCAGCAGCACGTCCACGCCGGTCAGGTCGGTGGTGGCCAGGGGGCCCATGGCGTGGCCGAAGCCGAGCCGGCACGCGGTGTCCAGGTCCTCCGCCGACACCACACCGGACTCGACCAGCTTGACCGCCTCCACCACCAGCGCGGCGATCAGCCGGGTGGTGACGAAGCCGGCGATGTCCCGGTTGACCACGACCACCGTCTTGCCGATCTCCTCGGCGAACGCCTTCACGGTGGCCAGCGTCTGGTCGCTGGTCTTGTAGCCGCGGACCAGCTCGCAGAGCTTCATCATCGGCACCGGCGAGAAGAAGTGCGTGCCGACCACGGCCTCCGGGCGCTCGGTGACCGCGGCGATCTGCGTCACCGGGATGGCCGAGGTGTTGGTGGCCAGCACCGCGTCCGACTTGCAGATCTTGTCCAGCGCCCGGAACACCTCGTGCTTGACGTCCAGCCGCTCGAAGACCGCCTCCACCACGATGTCGGCGTCCGCGGCCGCCTCCAGGTCGGTGGTCGGGGTGATCCGGCCCAGCGTCGCCTCGACCTCGGACGCCTCGATCTTGCCCTTCTCGGCGAACTTCTCCAGCGACTTCCGGATGCCGTCCAGGCCGCGCCGGGTGGCCGCGTCGTCCAGGTCCCGCAGCGTCACCTGCCAGCCAGCCTGCGCCGCCACCTGGGCGATGCCCGAGCCCATCAGCCCGGCCCCGACGACCGCGAGTCGACCCGCCATCTGCTTACTCCCTCGCCTGAATGAATGTCTGCCAGCACCCTAGTCATGACCGAACGCACCGGGCGCAGCGAGGGCCGTGCGGGCATGACCAGCCAGTCTGTCGGCGAGCCTGAACGACTGCTAAGGCACTCAGATGGTGACCGCCGGCTCCTCCGGGGCGACGCCCCGCTCCACCGCGACGCCGAGCGCCCGCAGGTCGGCCACGAAGTCCGGGTAGCCGCGGTCCACGTGGTGCACGTGGGAGACCTCGGTGACCCCGTCGGCGCAGAGGCCGGCGATGATCAGCCCGGCGCCGGCCCGGATGTCGGTGGCCTGCACCGGGGCGCCGGAGAGCCGTTCCCGGCCCCGGACCACGGCGTGGTGGCCGTCGGTCTTGATGTCCGCGCCGAGCCGCATCATCTCGTTGGCGAACATGAACCGCCCGTCGAAGATGTTCTCGGTGATCAGCGAGGCGCCGTCGCTGACCGCGGCCAGCCCGATCGCCATCGGCAGCAGGTCGGTGGCGAAGCCGGGGTACGGCAGCGTCACCACGTCCACCGCTTGCGGCCGGTCGTCCATCCGGACCCGGAAGGCGTCCGCCCGCGTCTCCACCAGGCCACCGGCCGAGACCACCTTGTCCAGCGCCACCTCGAGGAACGCCGGGTCCACCCCGGTCACGGTCACGTCGCCGCGGGTCATCGCCGCGCCGAAGGCCCAGGTGCCGGCGACGATCCGGTCCCCCACCGTGGCGTGCCGCACCGGCCGCAGGTCGGACACGCCCTCGATGTGCAGGGTGGAGGTGCCGGCCCCGGAGATGTGGGCGCCCATCTGGTTGAGCATGGTGCAGATGTCGACGATCTCCGGTTCCCGGGCGGCGTTGTCGATCACGCTCGGGCCGCGGGCCAGCACCGCCGCCATCACCAGGTTCTCGGTCGCCCCGACGCTGGGGAAGTCGAGCACGATGTCGGCCCCGTGCAGGCCGTGCGGCGCGGCGGCGATCACGAAGCCGTGTTCGCCGGAGATCTCGGCGCCCATCCGGGTCAGCCCGGAGATGTGCATGTCCAGGCCGCGGGAGCCGATCGCGTCACCGCCGGGGTGGGCCACCCGCACGTATCCGCGCCGGGCGAGCAGCGGGCCGAGCACGCAGATCGACGCGCGCAGCCGGCGGACCAGGTCGTAGTCGGCCGCCGTGTCCGGCTGGTCGGGCACGTCGATGGTGACCGACAGGGAGCGGGCGGCCCCGCCCCGGGCGACCATCGGGTCGACCGGGTCGTCGGGGTCGAAGCGCACCGCGCAGCCGAGCCGGCGGAGCACCTCCCCCATGATCGCGATGTCGGTGATCCGGGGCACGTTGGTGATCACGCTGGGGCCGGGGGCGAGCAGCGCGGCCGCCATCAGCTTCAAAGCGGAGTTCTTGGCCCCCACCACGTGCACCGTGCCGGCCAGCCGGGCGCCGCCGTTCACCCGGATCACGTCGACGTCGTTGACCGCCGGGTCGCCCGCGTCGCCGGGGCCCACCCCGGCCGGCCAGCCGGCGGCGGGGTCCGGCCGCGCCGGGATCGTCAGGTCCGGTATCCGTAGGCTGTGCGTCATGGCCGTCCACCTCACGCGCATCTACACCAAGGCCGGCGACGCCGGCATGACCAGGCTGAGCAACAACGAGCAGGTGCCGAAGACCGATCCCCGGATCGCCGCGTACGCCGACGTCGACGAGTGCAACGCGGCGATCGGCGTGGCGCTGGCGCTGGGCCAGCTCGACGACGAGCTGCGGGCGGTGCTCGCCGTCGTCCAGAACGACCTGTTCGACGTGGGCGCCGACCTGGCCACCCCGGTCGAACCGGACCCGAAGTACCCGCCGCTGCGGGTCACCGAGGAGTACGTCGAGCGCCTCGAGGGCTGGTGCGACGAGTACAACGCACGCCTGAGCAAGCTCGACTCCTTCATCCTCCCCGGCGGCACCGCTGGCGCGGCGCTGCTGCACGTGGCGCGGACGACCGCCCGGCGCGCCGAGCGTGCGGCGTGGGCCCTGGTCAGCCATGACTCCGAGCGGACCAGCACTCTCCCGGCAAAGTATCTCAACCGGCTCTCCGACCTGCTGTTCATCCTGTCAAGAACGGCAAATCCGGACGGAGATGTGCTATGGGTTCCCGGCGGTAAGCGCTGACCGCGCAGCCGCCGACACCGCCCCTTTCCCGCGTGGGCGGGTTGCACCACGTGGAAATCTGGGTACCCGACCTGACGGCCGCCCGCCGGAGCTGGGGCTGGCTCCTGGGCGAGCTGGGCTGGACGCCGTTCCAGGAGTGGCCGGCCGGCCGCTCCTGGCGGCTCGGCCCGACCTACCTGGTGCTGGAGGAGTCTCCCGCGCTCTCCGGGCGGCGGCACGACCGGCTCGCCCCGGGCCTCAACCACCTGGCCTTCCACGCCGGCCCGCCGACCGCCGTGGATCGGCTGGTCGCCGCGGCGCCGGCGCACGGCTGGACACTCCTCTTCCCCGACCGCCATCCGCACGCCGGCGGGCCGGGAACTCACGCCGCCTACCTCACCGACAACCAGGGGTACGAGGTCGAACTGGTCGCCGCCGTCGACTAGACCGGGGCGGCGGCGACCGGCGTGCCGCCGCTAGGGTACGCCGGTGACGGATACCCGAAACGTGGTGTACGCCGACGGCTGGGACGGATCGGTCGTCAACCCACTGAGTCGGACGGAAGCCGAGGCGCGCGACGCGGCGGGCACGCCGTACGCGGTGCTGCTGCTGGCGGACGGCCGGCCGGAATGCGTGCTGGCGATGTCGTGGGCCGACGGTTACTGCGGCACCACCCGCTTCGACCACCGGGGGCGACGGGTGGCCGCCGACGAGTGGCGCCGGACGCCCGACGGCGACCTGTTCCTGCGCTGCCGCCGCACCTGGAACGGCCCGGACAGCATCGGCGAGCACGAGTTCCCGCACGTGGCGGCTCGGCACGCCACGACGTACCGGTTGAACGGCCGCCGGCACGACATCGACGAACCGCAGGGTGACCGGGGCGGTCGGCTGGACACGTCCCGGATCGAGGCGGCACCCCGGACGCCCCGGCCGGCCTTCGGCGTCTGGCACGACCTGCTCGGCCTGGCCGCGGGCGTCCGGCTCGTGGCAGCCGCCGCCGACGGGCTGCCCGTGACGTCGGACGGGGAACCGCCCTGGCGACCGCCCCGGCCGATGGCGCCTGGAGATGTCGAGAACCTCTTCGTCGAGGGATCGGAGCGGACCGTCGCCGGCGGCGCCGAGCGGGCCCGGCTGGAGGTACGCCAGGTCGGCGACGTCCACCTGCCGTCCGGGCGGTTGATCGCGACCGACCCGGCGTGGCTGGAGCATGATGCCGTCCCGTACACCGTCACCGTTCCGCCCGGCCGTTACCCGGTGACGCTCAGCCTGGCCCGGATCGGCGACGACCCCCGCCACCTGCGCGTGGCGGCCGCTCGGTTGGACGTCACCGACCGGCCGGTACGGAGCTGGGAGATGGCGCTGCGACCGGGGCAGGACCCGATCGACCTGGGCCACGACGAGTTCTTCGGGTTCGGCGTGGACGCCGGGATGGCCTGCTTCGTGGACGCCGACGAGGCCGCCGGCCGGATCGACACGTGGCGGGAACTCGGGTTCGGGGACGAGGCGTACCTGCGCGCCGGCGACGGCGGGATGGTGCTCTGGCTCAGCGGGTGGGGCGACGGGGCGTACCCGACCTGGATCGGGCGGGACGTCGAGGGCGCGGTGGCCTGCTTCGTGGCGGACATGCTGCTCTGACCGTCCGGCTGGCCGGGTCGGTCGGCAGCAGCGGGGGTCAGGCCGCGGGCCAGTCCTGGGAGGCCAGACGCGGCGAGACCGCCCCGGGTGGGGCGGCCTCGAGCCAGGAGAGGAATCCGGTGACGGTGGATCGCGCCATGGCGATCTCGACCGGAGCGTGGTGACTGGTACACCGGAGGATGACCCAGTCGGCGGGCATGGAGAGCCGCTCCTGACCCTCGGGAAGGCGGCGGCGCTCGACCGCCAGGCCCTTGCGCGACAGCACCCGCTTGGGGCGCAGGGCGAAGCTGAACATCCGGTACCAGCGGAGTTCGTCGCCGACGAACCGGCCGAAGCCGGGCGACCAGCCACGGCCGTCGAGCATGGTGGAGACCCGGACGCTGAGTCGGATGATGCCACCGCTACGGGTGACCACCGCTCGCCGGACGAAGAGGATCAGCAGCGCGCCGAGGATCACGGCGATGCCGATTCCGATCCCTTCGACGATCTCCATCGGCGGTACGGCTCAGCGGCTCTGCGCGGCGGATACCGGGGTGGCGCTCTCGGCCAGGACGGTCACGCCCTCGGCGCTCACCGACAGGAAGCCGCCGGCCACCTCGTAGGAGACCTGCTCGCCGCCGGCGAGCTTGATGCGTACCTGCCCGGGCTCGGCGAGCTGGCCGAGCAGCGGCGCGTGCCCCGGCAGCACACCCAGCTCACCCTCGGTCGTCCGGGCGACGACCATCTCGGCCTCGCCGGACCAGACCTTCTCCTCGACGGCTACGAGCTCGACGTGAAGCTGCTGTGCCACGCTGTCTCCTTGCTGCGGCGGCGGATTGCCGAAAGTCTAGTCCCGCCGCCGGAGCGCCCCCAAGGCGGGTGGCGAGAGCTACGCCACGCCCTACTTGGTCTTGTTCTGGAAGTCCGGGTGCTCCAGCAGGAACGCGTCCAACTGCTCGTTGTGCAGCGCGGTGAAGAAGTCGTCCACCTCGGGCTTGAACGCCTCGCCGCGGTACTTGCCGTTCTCCGTCACCCCGCCGCCGGGCAGCTTCACCATCTGGATGGTCTCCGGACGGATGTTCTTCAGCGCGAGCCCGAAGTCGACCACGCTGTGGCCGCGGCCGTTGAAGATCAGCGACTGCCCGGCGGCCCGGAGCACCCGGTCCAGCTTGAGCGGGTTGGTCACCACGTCAGCGCTGAACGCCTGGCCGACCATGGCCTTGACGAACTGCTGCTGGTGACGCTGCCGGCCGTAGTCGCCGTCCGGGACGCCGTTCTTCGGGTAGCGCTGCCGGACGTAGTCCAGCGCCTGCCAGCCCTTGAGGTGCTGGTTGCCCTTCTTGTAGACCGCCTGCGGGCCGATGTAGCCCTCACCGTTCGGGTTGCCCTTGCGGTGCTTGCCGTCCGGCTCCCGGTGCTCGGAGCGCACCTCGCGCTCGATGTACATGTCGACGCCGCCCATCGCGTCGACGATCTTCTGAAAGCCGGTGAAGTTGATGATCGCCCCGGCGTCGAAGCGCTTGATCCCGGTCACGTCCTGCACGGTCATGGCGAGCAGCTCGAAACCGCGGGCCGCGTCGGGGTTCTTCCCCGGCACCCGGCTGCCGTACGACATGGCGGCGTTGAGCTTGTCGGTGCCGCCGTTGAAGTCGGCCTTGCTGAACCTCGGGATCTCCACGATGAGGTCGCGGGGCATGGAGAAGAGGTAGGCCCGGTCCATCGTGGCGGGCACGTGCAGCACCATGACCGAGTCGGCCAGCGGCGGCGTCTCCGGGTTGCGCGGGTCGATGCCCACCAGCAGGATGTTCAGCGGACCCTTGATGTCGCTCTTGCGTTCCTTCGCGCCGGCGGCCTGGTCGCCGAAGAGGTCGGCCTTGCCCACCGCGCCCTCGTAGCGAGCCATCAGCGCCTCCGCGCCGACCAGCACCGCCCCGCTGAGCAGCATCAGCACGGCGCCGAACACGGTGCAGACGCGGGCCCACCGGGGCACACCCGCCCAGATGGACGGCCGCTTGCCGCCCTTGCCGGCCTTACCCACGATCATCTCCGTTCGTCACGCCCACGATCAGGAGACGGGCGCACCCAGCCGAATGGTTGCCATAGACCAACGCTCATTCCGGTGAGCGCGCGAACCGACGGTACCTCGCACGCGGCACGATCGCCGAGCGCGGGAAACCGGCCAGCGGGCAGGATACGGCGCGAAGATGAACAAAAGGCCGCCCCGGCATTGCCGGGGCGGCCTTTTTCTTGCTCACAACGGGCGGGCTCAGCCCTCCGCCATCAGCTCCTTCGCCTTGCGCTCCAGGTCCTCCAGACCGCCGCACATGAAGAAGGCCTGCTCGGGGAAGTGGTCGTACTCGCCCTCGCTGATCTTGCGGAACGCCTCGATGGTCTCCTTGATCGGGACCGTCGAGCCCGGCACACCGGTGAACTGCTCCGCCGCGTAGGTGTTCTGCGACAGGAACCGCTCGATCCGGCGGGCCCGGCCGACCGTGACCTTGTCCTCCTCGGAGAGCTCCTCGATACCGAGGATGGCGATGATGTCCTGCAGGTCCTTGTAGCGCTGCAGGATCCGCTTCACCTCGGTGGCCACCTGGAAGTGGTCCTGGCCGACGAACTCCGGGGCGAGGATCCGGGACGAGGACGCCAGCGGGTCCACGGCCGGGTAGATGCCCTTGTCGGAGATCGACCGCTCCAGGTTGGTGGTCGCGTCGAGGTGGGCGAACGTGGTGGCCGGGGCGGGGTCGGTGTAGTCGTCCGCCGGCACGTAGATCGCCTGCATCGAGGTGATGGCCTGGCCCCGGACGGAGGTGATCCGCTCCTGGAGCTCGCCCATCTCGTCGGCCAGGGTCGGCTGGTAGCCCACCGCGCTCGGCATCCGGCCGAGCAGGGTGGAGACCTCGGAACCGGCCTGGGTGAAGCGGAAGATGTTGTCGATGAAGAGCAGCACCTCCTGCTTCTTCACGTCGCGGAAGTACTCCGCCATGGTCAGCGCGGAGAGAGCGACCCGCAGCCGGGTGCCCGGCGGCTCGTCCATCTGGCCGTAGACCAGCGCGGTCTTGTCGATGACGCCGGACTCGGTCATCTCGGCGATGAGGTCGTTGCCCTCACGGGTCCGCTCACCCACGCCGGCGAAGACCGAGGTACCACCGAAGTTGCGGGCGACCCGGGTGATCATCTCCTGGATGAGCACCGTCTTGCCCACGCCGGCGCCGCCGAACAGGCCGATCTTGCCGCCCTTGACGTACGGGGCGAGCAGGTCGATGACCTTGATGCCGGTCTCCAGCATCTCGGTCTTCGGCTCCAGGTCCGCGAAGGCCGGGGCCTTGCGGTGGATGCTCCAGCGGTCGTCGGCCTGGAGCGTCTCGCCCTCGGTGAGGTTCAGGACCTCGCCGATCGCGTTGAACACGTGGCCCTTGACCGCGTCGCCCACCGGAACGGTGATCGGCGAGCCGCTGTCGCGCACCTCCGCACCACGGACCAGGCCGTCGGTCGGCTGCATCGAGATGGCGCGGACCAGGTTGTCACCCAGGTGCTGGGCGACCTCCAGGGTCAGCGTCTTCTCGCCGCCGGAGAGCGTCACCTCGACGTGCAGGGCGTTGAACAGGTCCGGCATGGCGTCGCGCGGGAACTCGGCGTCGACGACCGGGCCGATGACCCGGACCACGCGACCCGTGGCCGTCTTGGTCTCTACTGGGGCAGTCATCACACTTCACTTCCCGACGCGGCCAGCGCGTTCGCGCCGCCGACGATCTCGCTGATCTCCTGGGTGATCCCGGCCTGGCGGGCCGAGTTCATCTCACGCGTGTACTTCTCGATCATCTCTTCCGCGTTGTCGGTGGCGCTCTTCATCGCCCGCCGCCGGGCCGCCGACTCGCTCGCCGCCGACTCGATCAACGCCGCGTAGATCCGCGTGTTGATGTACTTCGGCAGCAGCGCGTCGAGCAGCGCCTCCGCCTCCGGCTCGAACTCGTACGCCGGCAGCAGGCCCTCGGACCGGGGGCGGTCCTCCACCTGCATCGGGCCGATGATCTTCGCCACCGGGGTCTGGGTCATCAGGGACTTGAACTCGGTGTAGACGATGTGCAGCTCGTCGATTCCGAGCACCCCGTCCGGCCCGGCGCCGCCGTCCACGTCGTCCGCGCCGGCCGAGAACGCCTTGATCAGCGTCTCGCCCACCTCGCGGGCGTCGGCGAACGACGGCTGCTCGCTGAACCCGGTCCAGTTCGCCTCGATCGGCCGGTTACGGAACCGGTAGAACGTGACGCCCTTGCGCCCGACGACGTAGAGCACCGGCTCCTTGCCGTCGGCCTTGAGCCGGGCGATCAGCGACTCAGCGGTCTTGATCGCGTTGGTGCTGTAACCGCCGGCCAGGCCCCGGTCGCTGGTGACCAGCAGGACGCCGGCCCGCCGCACCCGCGGCCGCGGGGTGAGCAGCGGGTGGTCGATCCGCGCGTTGGACGCCAGCGCCGTGAGCACGTTGGTGATGGCCTGGGCGTACGGCAGGGACGCCTCCACCCGGGCCTGGGCCTTGGCGATCCGGCTCGTCGCCACGAGCTCCATCGCCTTGGTGATCTTCTTCATCGACTTCGCCGAGCGGATCCGTTGACGAAGAACGCGAACCTGGGCCGCCATGGTCAGCCCTTACTGGTTCTCGACCGGGCGGTCGGTCGTGCCGTCGCGGAAGCGGGTCACCGTCTCGCGGGCCTCGTCGCCCTCCAGCGGGGCGGCCGGCGCCTCGTTGATCCGGCGCTCGTCCTCCTTGCCGAGGAAGACCTGCTTGAACTCCGTGATGGCGGTGTCCAGCGAGCCGATGATGTCGTCGTCCCACTTGTGGTCGGCGATGGCCGCGAGGACGCCCTCGTGCTTGTGCCGCAGGTACTGGAGGAACTCCGACTCGAACCGCCGGATCTCACCCACCGGGATGTCGTCCAGCTTGCCCTCGGTGCCGGCCCAGACCGAGACGACCTGCTCCTGCACCGGGAACGGCGAGTAGTTCGGCTGCTTGAGCAGCTCGACCAGGCGGGAGCCGCGCTCCAGCTGGGCCCGGGAGGCCTTGTCCAGGTCGGAGGCGAAGGCGGCGAACGCCTCCAGCTCGCGGTACTGGGCCAGGTTCAGCCGCAGCGAGCCGGCGACCTTCTTCATCGGCTTCACCTGCGCGGCGCCACCGACCCGGGACACCGAGGTGCCGACGTTGATGGCCGGCCGGACGCCCTGGTTGAACAGGTCGGTCTCCAGGAAGATCTGGCCGTCGGTGATCGAGATGACGTTGGTCGGGATGAAGGCCGAGATGTCGTTGGCCTTGGTCTCGATGATCGGCAGGCCGGTCATCGAACCGCCGCCCATCTCGTCCGACAGCTTCGCGCAGCGCTCCAGCAGCCGCGAGTGCAGGTAGAAGACGTCACCCGGGTACGCCTCGCGGCCCGGCGGGCGACGCAGCAGCAGCGACACGGCCCGGTACGCCTCGGCCTGCTTGCTCAGGTCGTCGAAGACGATCAGGACGTGCTTGCCGCCGTACATCCAGTGCTGCCCGATGGACGAGCCGGTGTAGGGGGCGAGGTACTTGAAGCCGGCCGGGTCGGAGGCCGGGGAGGCGACGATGGTGGTGTACTCCATCGCGCCCGCCTCCTCCAGGAGGCCCTTGATCGAGGCGATCGTGGAGGCCTTCTGGCCGACGGCGACGTAGATGCAGCGGACCTGCTTCGTCGGGTCGCCGGAGCGCCAGTTCTCCCGCTGGTTGAGGATGGTGTCCAGGGCGACGGTGGTCTTGCCGGTCTTCCGGTCACCGATGATCAGCTGCCGCTGGCCCCGGCCGATCGGGGTCATCGCGTCGACCGCCTTGATGCCGGTCTGCATCGGCTCGAAGACGGACTGCCGGGCCATCACGTTCGGAGCCTGCAGCTCCAGCTCGCGGTAGCCCTCGTTGGCGATGTCGCCGAGGCCGTCGATCGGCTGGCCGAGCGCGTTGACCACGCGGCCGAGGAAGGCGTCGCCGACCGGCACGGAGAGCACCCGGCCGGTGCGCTTGACGCGCTGCCCCTCCTCGATGCCGGCGTAGTCACCGAGGACGACGACACCGATGTCCCGGACGTCGAGGTTCAGCGCCACGCCGAGCGTGCCGTCCTCGAACTCCAGGAGCTCGTTGGTCATGGTCGAGGGCAGGCCCTCGACGTGGGCGATGCCGTCGCCGGCGTCGGCGACGGTGCCGACCTCCTCGCGGGAGACGTCGGACGTGTAGGAGGAGACGTAGCGCTCCAGGGCGCCGCGGATCTCCTCCGTCGAGATGGTCAGCTCGGCCATCCTCTGCTTCCTTAAGTATCAGGGGCCCGGGATACCTAGTACCGACCGGTCCGAATGGCGTCTGTCATTCAGGCGCTGCGCGGCGGGGCCGCCTCAGCGCTTCGCGAGCGCGTTGCGGGTCTCGTTGAGGCGGCGCAGGACGGTGCCGTCGTACAGGTCGGAGCCGACCCGCACGCTCGCGCCACCGAGGACCTCGGGGTTCACCGTCTGCTTGACGGATACCTCCCGACCGTATATCGCGGAGAGGCTGGCGCCCAGCCGGCGCTCCTCCTCTTCACTCAACGGGGCCGCCACGGTCACGTACGCCACCTGCCGGTCGCGCCGGTCGGCGGCGAGCTCGACCAGCCGGGTGAGCGCCCCGGTTAAGGAGCGTCCGCCGAAGCCGGCGAGCGCGACCCCGACGAGGTAGCCGGTGACGGGCCGGGCCTTGCCGGCGAGCAGCTGGTCGGCCAGGGTGGCCCGCTGCTTGGCCGGCACCATCGCGTCGGAGAGCGCGTTGGACAGCTCGGGTGAACCGGAGACGACCTGCCCGAAGCGGAACAGCTCGTCCTCGACCTCACCCAGCTCGCCGCCGGAGTCGGCGGCGGCCAGGAGCGCCTCCACGCCGAGCCGCTCGGTGGCGTCGAGCAGTTCCGACGGCGCCGACCACCGGCCGGAGACCAGCGCGGCGACCAGCTCGAGCGCGTCCGCGCCGACCTTGCCGCCGAGAATCCCGGTCAGCAGGGCGGCCCGGTCCTCGCCGGAGCGGGCCGGGTCGGAGAGCGCCCGGCGCAGCCGCGGCTCCCGCCGCAGCAGGGCGGCGACGGAGATGATGTCGTCGGCGGTGGTGGCCACCGCCGACGGCTCCGCGCCGCGGACGTACGCGTCGAGGCGCTCGGCCGCGATCTTGTACGACTCCCGGCTGGCGGCCTGCATCAGCGGGCCCCCGTGCTCTCGAGACCGCTCAGGAACCGGTCGACGGTGCCCTTGCGGCGCGCCTCGTCGGCGAGCGACTCACCGACGATCTTGCTGGCCAGATCGACCGCGATGGTGCCGACCTCGGTACGCAGCTCGCGCACGATGGTGGCCCGCTCCGCGGCGAGCTGCTCCTTGCCGGCCGCGATGATCCGGTCGGACTCCTCCCGCGCCTTGGCGAGGATGTCCTGCCGGATGCCCTCGGCGTCGGCCCGGGCGTCGTCCCGGATCTTGGCGGCGTCGGTACGCGCCTCGGCGAGCTGCGCGCGGTACTGCTCGAGCAGCTGGTTGGCCTCGGCCTGGGCGGCCTCGGCGCGCTTGATGCCGCCCTCGATCGCGTCCACCCGAGCCTGGAACGTCTGCTCCATGCGCGGGAAGACGAACTTCATCAGCACGAAGCAGAGGATGGCGAAGGCGATGGTGCCGACCACGATCTCCTGCCAGACAGGCACGATCGGGTTGTGGGTCGACTCACCACCCTCAGCGGCGAGCAGGAACATGGATGACCTCCCGGTCGAGGGGCGGGATTAGAGCTGGCCCTGCCAGATGAAGCCGAAGGCGATGCCCAGCAGCGCGAGCGCCTCGATGACGGCGAAGCCGATCCAGACGTACGGCAGGGTCATCCGGGACGACTCCGGCTGGCGGGCCGTCGACTGGATGTAGGCGGCGAAGACCAGGCCGACACCGATGCCCGGGCCGATGGCCGCGAGACCGTAGCCGATGGCGGCGGTGCTGCCCTCTACCGCGGCGTAGATGTCCATTAGTGGGTTCCTCCTGGTTATCACGCGTGACGGTCACGCGGGACGACAACGGGTGGTGCGGTGGATCAGTGCTCTTCGGCGAGCGCGCCCTGCACGTAGCTGGCGGTGAGCACGGTGAAGACGTAGGCCTGCAGGACGATCACCAGGAACTCGAGGAAGGTGAGCGCGATGGTCATCACCCAGGAGAGCACCGAGACCGGCGCCAGCCAGGCGTTGGCGTTGAGCATCGCGAAGCCGCCGAGCGTGAAGACCAGCAGGAGCATGTGGCCGGCGAACATGTTCGCGAAGAGACGGACGGCCAGCGAGAACGGCCGGACGAGGAAGGTCGAGAAGAACTCGATCGGGATCAGCAGCGGCAGGATGTACCAGGGCGCCGGCGGGATGAGGGAGTTCTTGATGAACTTGCCGGCGCCGTGGTGCCGGATGCCCGCGTAGATGAAGAGCACGTAGCTGATCAAGGCGAGGAACGCCGGGAAGGCGATGTGCGAGTTCGGCGAGATCTGGAGCAGCGGGAAGATCGCGAAGAAGTTGGTCAGCAGGATGAAGCAGAAGAGCGTGGTGAAGTACGGCGCGAACCGCACCCCCGCGTGCCCGATCATGTCGACAGCGATGTTGTTCCGCACGAAGCCGTAGATCGACTCGGCGAACCACTGCTTCTTCGTCGGTACCAGCTGCGGCTTCCGGTAACTGGCCAGGAAGAAGATGATCAGAACGCCGACGGCCAGCCAGACCATCGCGGTGATCTTGGTGAACCAGTAGGAGTTCTCCGCACCCCAGGGCAGGATGCTGGGCAGGTAGAAGTCCTCCACGCTGGGTGGGAATGCTGCCTCGCCCTGAGCCAGAACGTTCGCCGCTCCGAACACCTGCGTCCCTTCCTAAGTAGGCGTGCCGAGTCGGCGGACGACCAGGATGATCCCCCCGGCCATGCCGAGCACGACGCCGATCCCGGTGGCGATGCCCCCGGTGTCGAGCCACTGGTCGACCAGCCAGCCGATGAAACCCCACACGAGCATGCCCGCGATCAGGTACGTGAGCGCGGTCCAACCCTGGCCGGCGCCGGACGGAACGTCGTCCCGGTCGCCGCTGGGTCGGGGGGTTTGGTCACCAGCCATGACGGGGCGAACGATATCAGTCGGGAAGTCGAGGCTGTGCCTCACCCCCCGCACAACCGTCGTTGTGTGGGCGTCGGGCGGGCAGGCTCGTCTGTGGGCACGCTACTCCCCTTCCGCCAGCCTGGAAATGACCAGTGCCGGACACATTTCCGCGCCGTCCGAGGGGTGGGATTCCCGCGGTCAGCGGGTACCGCGGGCGTGCACGGCGGTGAGCCACCAGGTGTGCACCCCGGTCCAGACGACCACCCCGGCGGCGATGCCCAGGCAGAGCGGGATCAGGCCGGCCCAGCCGGTCGACGCGACGGCCACCATCACCACCCCGAGCAGGGTGAACTTGGCCGCGTAGAGGCCGAGTCCGAAGGGGAGCACCAGCTGCGGGTTCACCGAGTCGGCCCAGGCCAGCACAACGGTGGTCAGGGTGTAGCTGGCCACCGTGACGCCGACGCCGGCCGCCGCGCCGAGCGCCGCGTCGGTGCCGCCGGTGACCGCGCCGAGCAGCGCGGCCACGGCGGTCAGCAGGCCGCTCGCGGCCAGCAGCACCGGCAGGTGCCGCAGCCGCCAGCGCCGGTCGGCGGCCGCGACCGGCTCGCGCACCCCGGGCTCAGCCACGGGGGTACGCCGGGAACTCGGTGACCAGCTCGGTCACCTCGGACGCGACAGCGGCCAGCCGGTCGGCGCCACCCGGGTCGGCCGGATCGGTGCGCACCGCCCGGGCGATCAGCCCGGCGACCCGGCGCAGCTCGCCCTCCCGCATGCCCTGGGTGGTGACGGCGGGCGTGCCGACCCGGATCCCGGAGGCGATCATCGGCTTCTGCGGGTCGTACGGGATGGCGTTCTTGTTCAGCGTGATGCCGGCGGCGTCGCAGCGCGCCTCGGCGTCCGCGCCGGTCACCCCCACCTCGCGCAGGTCGATCAGGGCGAGGTGGGTGTCGGTGCCGCCGGAGACCGGGCGCATCCCCTCGGCGGCCAGCCCGGCGGCGAGCGCCTGCGCGTTGCGCACCACCTGGGCCGCGTACGCCTGGAACTCGGGCTGCGCGGCCTCGCGCAGCGCGACGGCCTTGGCCGCGACGGCGTGCATCAGCGGGCCGCCCTGGGTGAACGGGAAGACCGCCTTGTCGATCCGCTGGGCCAGCGACTCCCGGCACAGGATCATCCCGCCACGCGGCCCGCGCAGCACCTTGTGCGTGGTGGCGCAGACGACGTCGGCGTACGGCACCGGGGAGGGGATGGCCTTGCCGGCGACCAGCCCGATGAAGTGCGCGGCGTCCACCATGAGGTACGCGCCGACGGCGTCGGCGACCTCCCGGAACCGGGCGAAGTCGATCAGCCGCGGGTACGCGGTCGCGCCACAGATGATCATCTTGGGCCGGTGTGCCAGGGCCAGGTCACGCACCTCGTCGTAGTCGATCAGCTCGGTGTCCCGGCGCACCGTGTAGCCGACGGTGTGGAACCACTTGCCGGAGAAGTTCACCCGGCTGCCGTGGGTCAGGTGCCCGCCGTGCGGCAGGTCCATGGCGAGCACCGTGTCACCCGGCTGCACCAGCGCCGCGTACGCGGCCAGGTTGGCGCTCGCCCCGGAGTGCGGCTGGAGGTTGGCGTGCTCGGCCCCGAAGAGCTCCTTCGCCCGGGCGATGCCGATCTCCTCGGCCCGGTCCACCTCGGCGCAGCCGCCGTAGTACCGCCGGCCCGGGTAGCCCTCGGCGTACTTGTTGGTCAGCGTCGAGCCGAGCGCGGCCAGCACCGCCGGCGAGGTGAGGTTCTCGCTGGCGATCAGCTGGAGGCCGCCGCGCAGCCGGTCCAGCTCACCGAGCACCACCCCGGCGATCTCCGGGTCGGTGGCCCGGAGCTGGTCGAAATCCGGCCCCCAGAAGGTGCTTTGCGCGGTGTCCACAGCGCCAGAGTCTATTGGGCCGCAGACTGGGGATCGTGAGATGCCTGGTCACCGGAGCAACGGGGTACATCGGCGGGCGGCTCGCGCCCCGACTGCTGGCCGACGGCCACACCGTACGCTGCCTGGCCCGCAAGGCCGGCCGGCTGCGGGACGTGCCGTGGGCGAGCCGGGTGGAGATCGCCGAGGGCGACCTGCGCAAGCCGGAGACGCTGCCGGCCGCGCTCGACGGCGTGGACGTCGCCTACTACCTGGTGCACTCGCTCGGCCAGGCCGGGTTCGAGGCCGCCGACCGGGAGGCGGCGACGAACTTCGCGACGGCGGCCCGCGCCGCGGGCGTCCGCCGGATCGTCTACCTGGGCGGGCCGGAGCCGGCCGCCGACCGGTCGGTCCCCTCGGCGCACCTGCGCTCCCGGGCCGAGGTGGGGTGGATCCTGCTGGACAGCGGGGTGCCCACCGCGGTGCTGCGGGCCGCGGTGATCATCGGGTCCGGCTCGGCGTCGTTCGAGATGCTGCGCCACCTCACCGAGCGGTTGCCGATGATGGTCACCCCGCGCTGGGTGCGCAACCGGATCCAGCCGATCGCGGTCCGCGACGTGCTGCGCTACCTGGTCGGCTGCGCGGAACTGCCGCCGGAGGTCAACCGGGCCTTCGACATCGGCGGGCCGGACGTGCTCACCTTCCAGGAGATGATGCAGCGCTACGCCCGGGTGGCCGAGCTGCCCCGGCGGGTCATCGTGCCGGTCCGGCCGCTGACCCCGGCGCTCTCCTCGCTCTGGGTCGGGCTGATCACCCCGGTGCCGAACGCGATCGCCCGGCCGCTGGTGGAGAGCCTGGTGCACGAGGCGGTCGCCCGCGAGCACGACATCGCCCGGTACGTCCCCGACCCGCCGGAGGGGCTCACCAGCTTCGACCGGGCGGTGGAGCTGGCACTGGCCAAGATCCGCGACGCCGCGGTGGAGACCCGGTGGTCGAACGCGAGCGGCCCGGACGCGCCGGCCGAACCGCTGCCCAGCGACCCGAAGTGGTCCGGCGGCACCACGTACACCGACGTGCGGGAACGCGCCGTGGCCGCCCCGCCGGCCGTGCTCTGGCAGGTGATCGAGGGGGTCGGCGGGGAGCACGGCTGGTACTCCTTCCCGCTCGCCTGGTCGGTGCGGGGCTGGTTGGACCGGCTGATCGGCGGGGTGGGGCTGCGCCGGGGGCGGCGCGACCCGCACCGGCTCCAGGTCGGCGAGGCGCTGGACTTCTGGCGGGTGGAGGAGATCGTCCCCGGTGAGCTGCTGCGGCTGCGCGCCGAGATGCGGCTGCCCGGCCGGGCCTGGCTGGAGATGCGGGTGCTGCCGGCCGAGAACGGGCGCAGCCGCTACCACCAGCGGGCGGTCTTCCTCCCGCACGGCCTGGCCGGGCACGCGTACTGGGGTTCGGTGGCGCCGTTCCACGCGGTGGTGTTCGGCGGGATGGCCCGCAACATCGCCCGGGGCGCCGAGCACCTGGCCGGGGCTTCGGTCAGTTCCCGCTCCGCTCTCCGCTGACCTCGAAGGCGATCGCCTCGCTCGGCGGCACGAAGTCGCGCACCGGCTGGTCGCGCAGCGCGAACGACATCAGCTCGGCCACCGCGTCCACCATCCGGCCCTGCACCGTCCGGCCCACCCCGTCCCGCGGGTCGTCCGGGTTCGCGGCGATCGCGGCGACCGCGAGCTGCGGGGTGAACGCCACCACGGTCTCCGTGGCGTACCGCTCCGAGCTGCCCGTCTTGCCGGCCACCGGACGGCCCAGCCGGTCCCGCAGCCGGGTCGCGGTGCCACCGTCGCAGCGGTTGTACATGGACTGGTCGCCGACCGGGCAGCGGGCCGCGTCCGCCGCCGCCCGGGCCACCTCGGTGTCGAGCACCTGGCGGCAGTCCGGCTTCGCCGCGTCGACCGGGCGACCGGCCGCGTCGGTGATCGAGGTGACCGGCAGCGGCGCGCACCACGTGCCCTCGGCCGCCAGCGTGGCGTACGCGCCGGCCAGGTCGAGCGGCGTGGTGGTGGCCACGCCCAGCACGAACGGGCCCCAGTTGCGGGCGCCGTGGCGGGCCAGCCGGGCGTCGTCCGGGGAGCGCAGCACGATGCCGAGCCGCTCGGCCATCTCCACCACCCGGTCCGCGCCGACCCGCTCGGTCAGCCAGGCGAAGTACGTGTTCACCGACTCGCCGAAGGCGGTCCACATGTCGTGCCAGCCCGCCATCGACCGGCTGGCGTTCTCCGGGCACCAGTAGCCGTCGCAGCTCGCCGCGCCGGAGGCCGGGTAGCGGGTGACGAACCGGTCCGGCGCGTCGAACTCGGTCCGCAGCGGCAGCCCGGACTCCAGGGCGGCCAGCATGGCGAAGAGCTTGAACGTCGAGCCGGCCTGGTAGCCCTCGATCGCCCCGCCGCCGGCGACCAGCTGGTTGACCGTGTTCGGGTGGTTCTTCTGCCCGGGTGGGTTGGCCTCCACCCGGTAGTTCCGGTTCACCGCCATGGCCAGCACCCGCCCGGTGCCGGGCTGCACCACCGCGGTCGGCATCGCCTTGCGGTCGTCCACCCGGTAGATCCGGTGGACCTGCTCGACGGCGGCGCGCTGCACGGTGGGGTCGAGCGAGGAGACGATGGCGAAGCCGCCCCGGCGCAGCGTGCGCTGCCGCTCGTCCACGCTGGCCCCGAACGCCGGCTGGGCGTTCCACCACCGGGTGAACCAGTCGCAGAAGTAGCCCCAGTCGTTGTGCCCCTCGGGCACCGCCGTGCAGTCGTTCGGCGTCTCGCTGGGGCGCAGCTTCAGCGGCTCGGCCGCGGCCCGGGCGGCCTCCTCGGCCGGCACCTGCCCCGCCTCCACCAGCCGGTCCAGCACGTACGCCCGGCGGCGCAGCGCGCTGTCCGCGTCCCCGTTGATCGGGTCGTCGCTGTGCGGGGAGCGGACCAGGCCGGCCAGCAGAGCCGCCTCACCGAGGGTGAGGTCGGCCGGCGCCTTGGAGAAGTAGCGCTTGCTAGCGGCCGCCACCCCGTACGCCCCGGCCCCGAAGTACGCGATGTTCAGGTAGCGGGCCAGGATCTGGTCCTTGCTCAGCTCCCGCTCCAGCGCCAACGCGTACCGCATCTCCTGGATCTTGCGGGCGGTGGTGATCTCGGTGGCCGCGGCGCGCTGGGCTTCGCTGAGCCGCGGGTCGCTGCTCAGCACGTTGCGGACGTACTGCATGGTCAGCGTGGAGGCGCCCTGCCGGGTCTCGCCCGAACCCTGGTTGACCGTGAAGGCCCGGGCCACGCCCCGCAGGTCCACCCCGCTGTGCTGGTGGAACCGGGCGTCCTCGGCGGCCACGATCGCCTGGCGCATCACCGGCGCCACCTCGGCCAGCGGGACGTCCACCCGGTCCTCCTGGTAGAAGGAGGTGATCAGGGTGGTGCCGTCGCTGGCGTACAGGTTGGACCGCTGGGCGGTGGGCGGGGTGCGCAGCGTGTTCGGCAGCTCCGCGTACGGCGCGGCGAGCGCCGAGAAGCCGATCCCGAAGACCAGCGCGGCCGGCAGGGCCGCCGCCGCCAGCGCCAGGCCGGCCAGCACGCCGGCGATCAGGATGGTCAGCACTCGGTGCAGATGGGCCCGGGTCATCAGCTCTCCCCGCAGGAGCCGGATCGCGCTAGGACCCGTTCAGAATGACCCGAAACGCCCCTTTCGCCCCTGCGTTTCGCGAAACCCGCAGGAAATTCGCGAGCCGGACACGGCACGCGCCGCCGGACACGCCGTCGAGCGAGCGCCGACAGTGTCGATCAGGAAGTTGTTGCGCGCGCATCGGCGTGTCGGGTCAACAACGTCATGATCGACATGCGGGGCAGGCGGGGCGGGTGGGGCTCAGGGGAGGAGGACTGCGGCGAGGGGGTGGACGGTCTCCTCGATCTCGTCGGCGACCCGGCTGAAGCACTGGTCGCCCCGACCCCACGGGTCGTCCAGGTCGTCCGTGGGCAGCGGGGTGGTGCCCTGGCGGGCGGCGTGGGCGGCCTCGACCAGCGCCACCCCGCGGGCGTACACCGCCTCGCCGGTGGACTCGGCCGGGGGCAGCGCGGCGGCGTCCACCGCGGCCAGCAGCCGGCCGAACTCGCCGAGCACGAAGGTGCGTTCGGCGGCGTCCGGGCGCAGCGCCACCACGTACTCCTGCTGGTCGGCGGTGGCGGTGAGGACCAGGTCGGCCGCGTCGATGAGGTCCGAGCGGAGCTTGCGGGCGGCGAACCCCTCGGTGCTGCCGCCGCGGGTGGTGACCTGGCGGGCCGCCGGCGGGTTCATCTCCTCGCCGGCGTGCCAGCCGCCGGTGCCGGCGCTGTGGCTGTGCAGCAGCTCGTCCGCGCGGGCCGGGTCGAGCCCCCGGCGGGACAGCCGTTCCCGGACGGCGAGGGCGAGCAGCCGCTCGGCCATCGGCGACCGGCAGATGTTGCCCATGCACACGTGCAGCACGGTGAACGGGGGCACTCAGGCCACCTGGCTCTCGACGATGTCCGGCACCACGTCGCGGAGCTTCTCCAGCGGGATGGCGCCCAGCCGGAGCAGCTGCGGCACCTCGCCGGTGAGGTCCACGATCGTGCTCGGCACCGGGTCCGGGCAGGGCCCGGCCTCCAGGTACGCGCGCACCGAGTAGCCGAGCTGGTCGCGCGCCTCCTCGGCGGTGACCGCGGCCGGCTGGCCGGTCTTGTTCGCCGACGAGACCGCCATCGGGCCGGTCTCCCGCAGCACCTCCAGGGCCACCGGGTGCAGCGGCATCCGCACCGCCACCGTGCCGGTCTTGTCCCCGAGGTCCCACTGCAGGCTCGGCGAGTGCTCGACCACGATGGTCAGCGCCCCCGGCCAGAACGCCTCGACCAGGTCCCGGGCCGCCTGCGGCAGCGAGAAGACCAGCCCGTCGAGGGTGTGCCGGGAGCCGATCAGCACCGGGGGCGGCATCTGCCGGCCCCGGCCCTTGGCGTCGAGCAGCGCCTTGACCGCGTACGGGGTGAACGCGTCCGCGCCGATCCCGTAGACCGTGTCCGTCGGCAGGACGACCAGTTCGCCGTTCTTGACCGCCTCGATGGCCGCAGCGATGCCGCGGTCCCGGTCGGCGGGCGACCGGCAGTCGTAGAGCATCACGAGGAGCCAGTCTGCCACGCCGGGCCGGTGAACCGGTGCTGACCGTCCGCCCGCCGGGACGCGGTGGCGAACCGGGGCCGGCCGGCCAGGTCCGGATGGTCGGCGACGTCGGCGTACCGGCCGTCGGCGGCGAGCAGCTCCGGCACCACCCGGCCGTGGCTGTCGTCGTGCTCCACGCCGAGCGCGCCACCAGGCCGCAGCAGCACCGCCGCCCGGGCCAGCACCGGGCGGATCACCGCCAACCCGTCGGGCCCGCCGAAGACCGCGTTTGCCGGATCGTGCCGGGCCACCTCGGGTGGCACGGCCACCTCGGCCGGCACGTAGGGCGGGTTGCAGAGCAGGACGTCCACCCGGCCGGCCAGCTCGGCCAGCAGGTCCGGCGCGGTGACGTCGGCCGCGACCACCTCGATCGGCCGGTCCCCCGCCGCGGCCCGCTCGGCCGCGTTGCGCCGCAGCCAGGGCAGCGCCGCCGGCGAACCCTCCACCGCCACCACCCGGGCCGACGGCAGCTCCTGGGCGACCGCGAGGGCGATCGCGCCGGAGCCGCTGCACAGGTCCACCACCAGCGGGGTGGCCACCCGCGCGGCCCGCTCGACGCCCCAGCCGGCGAGCAGTTCGGTCTCCGGGCGGGGCACGAACACCCCCGGGCCGACGGCCAGCTCCAGGTGCCGGAAGGCGGCCCGGCCGGTGAGGTGCTGCAACGGCTCCCGGTCCGCCCGGCGGGCGACCAGCGCCGCGTACCGGTCGCGCTGCGCCGGGGAGAACCCGTCCGCCAGGGCGAGCCGGCCGCGCGGCACCTCCAGCACGTACGCGGCCAGCAGCTCGGCCTCCGCCCGCGCCGCCTCGACCCCGGCCTCGGCCAGCACGCGGGCCGCCCGGAGCACCGCCACGGACGGACGCTCCCGGTTCGTCCCTTCGGACGGGTGTTGCGGCACGATGGTCACGACATAATCATGAAGCGTCGCGGTTCACATTACGAGCGGGTGCGTGCCGACGCACACCGACAGGAGGTCGCGAGTGGGCTGGCTCGACCGGGTCACCGACCAGGTTGACGCCCTGCGGCAGTCCCGGGCCTTGCAGGAGGCGAGCCGGTCCGCCGAGGCGTACAGCGTGGTCGACCGGGTGATCCGGAGCACCAGCGACCCGTACGCCCGGGCCGACGCGCTGGTGCAGCGGCTCTCCGCGCTGATCAACCTGGGCCGCACCGCGGAGTTCACCCGGGCCATCGAGGAGGCCTCCGGCGCCGTCCGCGACCTCGCCGAGCCCTACCTGCACGGGCACCTGAACGCGCTGGCCGCGCTCGCCGCGCACCACCAGGGCGCGCTGGACCGCTGCGTCACCCACCTGGTCAAATCCGCCCGGGCGCTGGGCGCGGTGGACGACCCCGACCGGGACACCGCCTGGGGCTGGCACGACCTCGCGATGGCCTACTCCTACCTCAGCTTCCACGGCTACGCCCTGGGGGCCATCGAGCGGGCCCGCCAGCTCGGGCAGGCGGCCGGCATTCCCGAGGAGACCTTCGCCGCGCCGGGCATCCGGCTGCGCAACGCGGTGGCGCTGGACCACAACGGCGACAGCGACGGCTGCCTGCGGGTGCTCCGCGACGTCGCCGCCGACCTCGGCCGGTTCATCCGCGGCGGGCGTGCCGGGCGGCTGCGCCCGAGCAGCCTCGCCGCGTACGGCTACGCCGCCGCCCGGCAGGCGGCGCTGGGCGACCGGCTGGAGGTGGGCACCGACGCCGCGCCGGCCCGGCTGCTCGGCCACGGCGGGGACAGCGCCCGCGCCCGGGACATGCGCGAACTCGGCCAGGTGTGCCTGGCCATCGCCGAGGGGCGGCCGATCGAGGCGGTCACCCGGCTGGAGTCCGTCCGGGTCTCCAGCGAGACGCTCGGTGCCGCCGAACCAGCCCGGCTGCGCAGCATCGCGCTGGCCCGGGCCGGCGACCACGCGGCGGCGCACCGGGCCGACCGGCTGGCGTTCCGGCTCGCCGCCCAGCGCAACGACCGGCTGCGGGACGTCTACATCGACGGCATCGCCGCCCGCATCGACCACGAGGAGATGCGCCGCGAGGCGGCCCGCTACGAGGGTGAGGCGCTGACCGACCCGCTGACCGGGCTGCCCAACCGCCGCCGCCTGGAGCGCTACATCGCCGCCGTGGTCGCCCGCGGCGAGCAGGTGGTGATCGGCGTCTGCGACCTGGACGGCTTCAAGGCGGTGAACACCCGGCACGGGCACCACTCCGGTGACCTGGTGCTGCAACGGGTGGCCGGGGTGATCAACCGGGTGATGCGCCGGGGCGACTTCGTGGCCCGCTACGGCGGCGACGAGTTCGTGGTGGTGCTGCCCGGCGCGGGGATGACCGAGGCCGCCGAGGTGGCCCGCCGGATCGAGGCCGCCGTGCGTACCGAGGACTGGGAGTCGTTGGTGCCGGGCACCCCGGTCGGGGTGAGCATCGGGTTCGCCGAGGTCTCCGGCTCGGGCACCGGGCTGCGCGACGCGCTGGGCACCGCCTTCGAGATCGCCGACCGGGAGATGCTCCGCGCCAAGGCCCGCCCCCGCGCCTCCTGACCCGTCCGACGGGGCAGGGGTCAGCGGCGGGTTAGTTCGGGGTCGCCGGCCAGGCGGGCGGCGCGGTCGGCCTCGGTCAGGGCGTCCAGCACGCCGTCCAGGTCACCGGCGAGAGCCAGGTCCAGGTTGTACGCGGTGTAGCCGATCCGGTGGTCGGTGATCCGGTTCTGCGGGAAGTTGTAGGTGCGGATCCGCTCCGAGCGGTCCACCGTGCGGACCTGCGCCTTGCGGGCGTCCGCGGCGGCCGCGTCGGCCTGCTCCTGGGCCGCCGCCAGCAGCCGGGCGCGCAGGATCCGCATGGCCTGCTCGCGGTTCTGCAACTGGGACTTCTCGTTCTGGCAGGAGACCACGATCCCGGTCGGCAGGTGGGTGATCCGCACCGCCGAGTCGGTGGTGTTCACCGACTGCCCACCCGGGCCGGACGAGCGGAACACGTCGATCCGCAGCTCGTTGGGGTCGATGGTGACGTCGACGTCCTCCGCCTCCGGCAGCACCAGCACGCCGGCCGCGCTGGTGTGGATCCGGCCCTGCGACTCGGTGACCGGGACGCGCTGCACCCGGTGCACGCCGCCCTCCCACTTCAGCCGCGACCAGACGCCGTTGCCCCCCTCGGGCACGCCCTTGGTCTTGATCGCCAGCGAAACGTCCTTCACCCCGCCGAGGTCGGAGTCCTGCGCGTCGATCACCTCGGTCAGCCAGCCGCGCCGCTCGGCGTACCGGGTGTACATCCGGAGCAGGTCGGCGGCGAAGAGCGCGGACTCCTCGCCACCCTCGCCGGCCTTGATCTCGACGATCACGTCCTTGGCGTCGTGCGGGTCGCGCGGGATCAGCAGCTCGGCCAGGCGCTCCTCGAGCGCCGGCAGGGACGCCGCGATGGCCTCGGCCTCGGCCGCGAAGGCGGGGTCCTCGGCGGCCAGTTCGCGGGCGGCGGCCAGGTCGGCTCGGGCCTGCTCCAGCTCGCCGGCGGCCTTGTGCAGCGGGACCAGCTCGGCGTACCGCCGACCGACCCGCCGGGCGGTGCCCTGGTCGGCGTGGATGGCCGGATCAGCCAGCCGCTTCTCCAGCTCGGCGTACTCGTCGAGGAGGGCGGCCAGGCGCTCACTGCTCATGCTGGGGTTGCTCCTTCGACGCGACGGACCGGTGCACATACGGACGGCGCCCGCGTCCGGCAGGAAACCGGACGCGGGCGCCGAACGAGAAGTTACTTGCCCTTCTTGGCCTGAACCTTGGCGTACTTCTGCTGGAACTTCGCGACCCGGCCGGCGGTGTCGAGCACGCGCTGCTTGCCGGTGTAGAACGGGTGGCAGGCGCTGCAGGTCTCGACGTGGATCGAGCCGCCCTTGGCGGTGCTGCGGGTCGTGAAGGTGTTGCCGCAGGAGCAGGTGACGTCGGTGGTCACGTACTCCGGGTGGATGTTGGGCTTCATGTCGCCTCGGTCCTCTCGTCGGTGGTCGCCGGGTCGCCGTCGCCACCCGCCGCGACTCGCGACGGGCTCGGGCGTGAACCGGAACCGGTGGCCGATTGACCAGTGTGCCATGGGCTTACGCCGACCCGGCAACCGGGCCGCACAGCGGGTCCGGCATCGACAACACCGGCCCGCCCCGTCGCATTCCCGCCGCCTGGCGGGGCATTCACCCCGGGACGGCCGGGCGCGGCCGTGCCCCGTCCGGGGTACGCCGGCCCGCTGATCGCGTCGGCCGGAGGCCCCGGCCGGCGAGCGCTTCCGGCCCGCCCGTCCGAACCAACCGGAGTGAGTGATGGCCCGCCTGATCGCGACCCGGGGACTGCCCGCCTCGGGCAAGACCACCTTCGCCCGCACCCTGCAACCCGGGGTGGTCCGGGTCAACCGGGACGACCTGCGCCGGATGCTGCACGGCGAGCGGCTCTTCACCCAGCGGGCGGAGTGGCAGGTGACGCTGGTGCAGCGGGCCCAGGTGGAGACGCTGCTGCGGGCCGGGGCGGACGTCTGCGTGGACGACACCAACCTGCGCTCCCGGACGCTGCGCGACTGGGCCGACCTGGCCGCCCGGTACGGCGCCGAGTTCGAGGTGCACGACTTCACCGACGTGCCGCTGGCCGAGTGCCTGCGCCGGGACGCCGAGCGGCCGGCGGCCGACCGGGTCGGCGAGGCGGCGATCCGCCGGCTGCACGAGCGGTACCTGGAGGGGCGCACCCTGCCGCTGCCGGTGCCGCAGGCCCGCACCGGCCGCCCCGCCCGGGTGCACCCACCGTCCGCCGAGCCGCCCGAGATCGTGCTGGTCGACATCGACGGCACGGTGGCGTTGAACGTCTCGCGCAGCCCGTACGACATGACCCGGGTCGGCGAGGACGCGCCGAACTCGGCGGTGATCGCGGCGGTGCGGGCGATGCACGCCGCCGGCCACGGGGTGGTCTTCTGCTCCGGCCGGGACGCCTCGGCCCGGGCCGACACCGAGGCGTGGCTGGCCCGGCACGTGCGGGTGCCGTACCTGGCCCTGCACCTGCGGGCGATCGGCGACTCGCGCAGGGACTCGATCGTCAAGCGGGAGATCTACGAGCGCGAGATCCGCGACCGGTACCGGGTGGTGGGCGTCTTCGACGACCGCCAGCAGGTGGTGCGGATGTGGCGCGACCTCGGCCTGACCGTCTTCCAGGTGGCCGAGGGCGACTTCTGACCCCGGTGGGCTCCCCGCGGTCCGCGGAGAGCCCACCGGTGCGCGGTCAGGCGGCGGGCGCCTCCGCCGCCGTCGCCGCGGTCAGGGCGATGCTCGCCTGCGCCCGTGCGCCGTTGACCTCGACGGCGAGGGTGACCTGGGCGCCCGGACGCAGCGCGGTGAGCCGCCCGGTGGCCGGGTCGAAGCGGGCCACGTGCCACGGCCGCAGGCCGGCGGCCGAGCCGATGTGCAGGTTCGGCGAGGCGGACCAGTCCGCGCTCACCGGGGCGGCCACCGGCACCGTACGTCCACCCGGCTGGGTGACCGTGGCGGTGACGGTCGCCGGTGCGCCGACCGCGACGGTCCCCGGCGCCGCCAGCGCGAGCTGATCGACGTGCGCGTGCGTCTCGGCGCTCACCCAGCGCGGCCCCTCGGCGAGCGGGTCGCGGCGGGCCCGGTCGGCCTCGGCCGGGCTCACCGGGTCCACCCCGAACTCCGTCCAGCCGGTGAAGCCGCCCTGGTCCGCCGGGGTGGACGGGTTCTTGCCCGAGTTGCCGTTGATCACGTACGGGACCCCGTCGACCCGGTCGGCGTGGAAGGTGCCGACGTGCCCGCCGACGAAGAGCGCCCCCTTGCCGGTGCGGTGCTGGAAGTCGGCCAGCCACTGCTCCAGCAGCGCCGCCTCCTTCCGGTCGCCGAGCTGGCTGGCCTCGGCCGGGCTCGGGTCGCGCGGCGGGTGGTGGTGCAGCACGACCACCGAGCCGACGGCTGGATCGCCGGCCGCGGAGTCCAGCGCCTCGCGCAGCATCCGGACCTGGTCGAAGCCGCCGCCGCGCAGCGAGCCGGTGGACGAGTTCAGCGTGACGAACCGGGTGCCCTTGTGGTCGAAGACCCGCTCGGTGTCGCCGAAGGCGGCCCGGAAGTTGCTGATCGGGGCACCCATGATCTCGTGGTTGCCCGGCACGTAGTAGTACGGCAGTTCCCCGCCGAGCTCCTCGTCCAGCACCCGCTTCGCCAGCGCGAAGTCCGCCGGGTACGCGGTGTCCACGAAGTCACCGTTGATCACCAGGAAGTCCGGTCGGGCCGCCTTCACCTCGCGCAGCGTACGGCGGGCCTGGGCGACCAGGTCGCTGTCCGGGTCGGCGGCGACGAACTGCGCGTCGGACAGCACCGCGAACCGCCACGGCGCGCCGTCGACGCCGCCGTCGCGCAGCACCACCCGGTCGGTACGCGGCGCCTCGACCGGCACGTCGACCGTCGGCGGCACCCGGGCCACCAGGTCGTCGATGATCACCTGGCTCTGGTACTGCGCGGCGGCGTTGGTCTCCGCCACGTAGAACCGGCGGATCCGCACCGGGTACTGCACCCCGGCCGGCACGGCGAACTCGACGTACCGCCAGCCGGTCCAGGTGATGTACGGGCCGCGCAGCACGTGCTGGGTGTCCTGCGCGTCGTGCAGGTGCAGGCTGGGCCACTCGCCGGTGCCGTTGCCGTGGATCCACATGCCGAACGCCTGCGGCTGTCCGGCGACCGGGATCCAGGCCGGCGGGTCGGCGTACGCGGCCCGGGTGCCGGTGGACTGGCTGAAGTCGTACGTCATCCGCAGGCCGGTGCCGGTGCGACCGGGCGCCGGGGCGACCGCGCCGCTGGCCCGGGCCTGGCTGAACCGCCAGGACGCGGCGTCGTCGAAGGTGGCCACCGGCACGTCGGTGAGCCCGACGGTGACCGGCACGACAGTGCTGCTCCGGCCGACGTGGACGGTGACCAGGGCGGAACCGGTGTCCCGCCGGGCGGTCACGGAGAGGTTGCCGTCCGCGGTCGGGGTGATGGTCAGCAACTCCCGGTCGTAGTCGAGCCGCAGGTCGGCGGGCTCGATCGGGGCGGTGTTGCCCTCGGCGTCGTAGCCGACCACGCCGAACAGCGCGGTGCCGCCGGTGGCGGTCAGCCCGACCCGGTCCACGGTGGAGTCGATCCGGGCCAGCGGCCCGAGCACTGTCAGGTCGAGGGTGCCGCTGGCCCCGTCACGCCAGGCGGTGACGGTGGTGCGGCCGGGCAGTCCGGCCCGGAAGCGGCCGTCGGCGTCGACGACGCCGTGCACCGCCGGGTTGGCCCGCCACTTCGGCGTGCCGGCCGCCGGGCCGTACGTCTCGTCGTGGCCGGCGGCGGTGAGCCGCCGGGTGAGGCCCGGGAAGACCCGGTCGGGGCGGCCGCCACGCACCGGGGAGACGCCCGGCGCGGTGGTCGGGTCGCTGGCGGTCTCCAGCCAGTAGCCGGTGAGCCGGCCGCTGCCCTTCGGCGCGTAGAGCGCGAGACCGTTGGGCACGGCGCGTTCGGTGCCGTCCGACGGGCTGTTCTCGACCTGCACGGCGGCCGCGCCGGGTTCCCGGGCGAGCAGCGTCGATGAGCCGCCGCCGTCCAGGTTCAGCGCGTGGTGCGCGCCGAGTTCGGCCATCATCCGGCCCATCTCGGTCTGCGTGACGCCACGGCTGTCGACCTGCCGGCCGTCCACGGTGAGCATGATCATGCGGCGGCCGTCGGCGGAGAACCCGACAGCGGTCCGCGGCGCCAGCGACGCGTCGGCGATGCTCTGCACCACGCCGTCGCGGACCAGCACGTTGCCGCCGCCGACCGCCGCGTGCAGGGTGCTGCCGTCGGCCGGCTTGGGCTGGTAGGCGACGTCCACCGGGTCGCCGGGGCGCAGCCCGGCGAGCGCGTCGGCGCCGGCCTCGCGGCCGAGCAGCACGGTGGTGCCGGCCGGGATCGGCCCGCTGCCGGCCGTCGTGCCCACGCTCGCCACCCGGCCGTCCACCACCGCGACCTCGGTGACCCGACCGGCTCCGGCGACCGCCCGCTCCCGGGTGTACGAACCCCAGAGCGCGGTGAACACGCCGATGCCGTTGGTCTGGACCATGTTGTTGAACTGGGTCAGCGGTACCGGCCCGGTGGGCAGCGTCGCGGTGCCGTCGAAGTTCACCTCGATCACCCGGCCGAGGCCCTCGGTGGTGATCGCGACGGCGTTGCGGTGCCCGCTGACCGCGGACTGCACCAGCTTGCCGCTCTGGATGCCGACGCCCTGGGCGGCGCCGGAGTTGTTGATGTCGAAGAAGTCCCCGTTGACCGCGGCGACGGCGCGGGCGGCGTCCACCGACCCGCGGAGCGGCTCGGCGCGGCTCACCACGCCGGAGTTGACGTAGTCGACGGTGACGCCGCCGGTCAGGTCGGCGGTGAGCGCGTCGGCGCGCAGCCAGCCATCCGCGTCGTACCGGTCGAACGAGGTGAGTTCCAGGCCGGGAGCGACCGGCCGGGTGGTCTTCGTGGTCTCCAGGCCGCCGGCCGGCTCCACGCCGGTCGGCGCCCCGGCGCTCGCCGTGCTCGCGGCGGGGTCGCCGGCCAGCGTCACGGAGTCCGTGGGATGGGAGGAGGCGCGCGGCGCGTCCTCGGCGGCGGTGGCGAAGCGGTCGGGGGCCGGTGCCCCGGCGGTCGCCGGCACGGGGCCGGCCAGGGTGAGCAACGGCGTCATCAGCAGGACGCCGGCGAGCCGGGCGGATCGTCTGCGGGTACGCATGGACGACAGTCAACCGGACAGTGAATAGAAGTTTCAATACTCCACGACTGAACCGAAGGAAAACTTCGGCACTCGACCGGGCGTGGTCACCGGCGGGAAGCTGAACGGCCGGTGGCCGCCGACACGACGAAGGGGCACGGCCGAACGGCCGTGCCCCTTGTCGTCCGTCACCCGGGGAGGGTCACTCCCCCGGCGTCGACTTGGCGATTTGCATCAGGAACTCGATGTTGGTCCGGGTCTGCTTGAGCTTGTCGAGCAGCAGGTCCAGGGCCGCCTGCGAGTCCAGCGAGTGCAGGACCTTGCGGAGCTTGTGGACGATGGCCAGCTCCTCCGGCGCGAGCAGGATCTCCTCCTTGCGGGTGCCGGACGGGTGGATGTCGATGGCCGGGAAGGTCCGCTTGTCGGCGATCTTCCGGTCCAGCTTCAGCTCCGCGTTACCGGTGCCCTTGAACTCCTCGAAGATGACCGTGTCCGCCATGGACCCGGTCTCCACCAGCGCGGTGGCGAGGATGGTCAGCGAGCCGCCGTTCTCGATGTTGCGGGCCGCGCCGAGGAAGCGCTTCGGCGGGTAGAGCGCGGTGGAGTCGATACCACCCGACATGATCCGGCCGCTGGCCGGCGCCGCCAGGTTGTACGACCGACCGAGCCGGGTCACCGAGTCGAGCAGCACGACCACGTCGTGGCCCAGCTCGACCAGTCGCTTCGCCCGCTCGATCGCCAGCTCCGCGACGGTGGTGTGGTCCTGCGGCGGACGGTCGAACGTCGCCGCGATGACCTCGCCCTTCACCGACCGCTGCATGTCGGTGACCTCTTCGGGCCGCTCGTCGACCAGCACCACCATCAGGTGGCACTCCGGGTTGTTGTGGGTGATCGCGTTCGCGATCGCCTGCAGCACCATCGTCTTACCGGCCTTCGGCGGCGAGACGATGAGTGCCCGCTGGCCCTTGCCGATCGGCATGACCAGGTCGATCACCCGGGTGGTGAGGATGTGCGGCTCGGTCTCCAGCCGCAGCCGCTCCTGCGGGTACAGCGGGGTCAGCTTGTAGAACTCCGGCCGGCGCTTGGCCTCGTCGGGCTCCATCCCGTTGATGGTGTCCAGCCGGACCAGCGGGTTGTACTTGTCCCGCCGCTGCTCGCCGTCCCGGGCCGCGCGCACCGCACCGGTAATCGCGTCACCGCGCCTCAGGCCGTACTTCTTGATCTGGGACATCGAGACGTAGACGTCGTTCGGGCCGGCCAGGTAGCCGGTGGTCCGCACGAAGGCGTAGTTGTCGAGCACGTCGATGATGCCGGCCACCGGGACGAGCACGTCGTCCTCGCTGACCTGCGGCTCGCGCCCGCCGTCGCCGCCCTCGGCGCGCTCGCCCCGGCCCCGCCGACGGTCGCGGAACCGACTGCGCCGGCCACGCCGGCCGCCGCCCTCGCCCTCGTCGTCGGAGTCGTTGTCACGCTCGGCGCGCTGCCCGCGGTCGCCCCGCTCGTTGCGCTCGCCCCGCTCGTTGCGCTCGCCCCGCTCGGCGCGCTCGCCCCGCTCGTTGCGGTCGCCCCGCTCGCCACGGTCGCCACGCTCGTTGCGCTCGGCCCGCTCGCCGCGCTCGGCCCGCTCAGCTCGCTCGCCGCGCTCAGCCCGCTCGGCCCGCTCGCCGCGCTCAGCCCGATCGGCACGCTCACCGCGCTCGGCGGTCCGCTCGCCCCGCTCGGCACGGTCGCGACCGCCGCGGCCCTCGCCGCGCTCGGCCCGCTCGCCGGTCTCGGCGGTGGCCTCCTCGGCCCGCGCCTCGGCGGCGGCGGCCCGGCTGCGCCGGGACCGGCCCCGGCCCTCGGGCTCGGCGGCCGCCGGCGCCGCAGGCGTCTCCGCGGTACGCCGCTCGGCCTCCGGCCGCTCGCCGGTCTCCCGTACCTCGGCGTGGACCTCGTCACGGGCGGGAGCGGCCGCTGCCGCGACCTCGGCCCGCGGTCGAGGGGTCCCGGCGGCGGCGCCGCCCTGCCGCTCGGAGATCGCGCTGATCAGCTCGCCCTTGCGCATGCGAGCCGTACCGGAGATGCCGAGCGACGCGGCCAGGCTCTGCAGCTCTGGCAGCAGCATCGCCGACAGACCGGTGCCGCTACGCCGACGACGGGCGGGAGCGGCGGTGGTGGCATCGCCAGCGACGTTGGAAACATCCGACGTCACGTCGGTGGTGTCGCTCAATGGATTCCTTCCCTCGATAGGCCGGGACTGCCCGGAGTCGAACAGCAGGTGGCCGGGCGGCCTCGGTGCACCCGCCTCGCATGGACGCGTCGCGGGAGTCTGTGACACAGCAGCCGGTCGGTCTCCCGACTCACCAGCGTCGGTGAGCAGGTCTCGCCGTCTGCGGCGACCTGTGGAAACTGCGGTGCGGCGTGGGCCTAGGCAGGGGTGACGGGCTTACCGCCGAGAGCTTCGGGGGTGCGCCGACCCGCAGGAGATCGCATGCTTCGCGGCTGTGCTAGGTCTAGAGCGTAATCAACTCTTCCGACCTGCGGCAACAGGGTCCCGCTCCGCGTGTCCAAGTCTACCCCGGGCGACCTGTGCTCCGCCTACGTCTGACTGCAACCGCAGAACCTGCCAACCTGTTCCCGCCTGGAAACTCTCCGGCGGCTCGGCCAGCGCCAGCACCGTCGGCCCCGCCCCACTGACCACAGCCGCCACACCGGCCGCACGCAGCGCATCGACCAGGGCGGCGGTGCCGGGCATGCCGGGCGCGCGGTATGCCTGATGCAGCCGGTCGGCGGTGGCCGGCAGCAGCAGCGCGGGATCCGTGGTCAGCGCGTGCACCAGCAGGGCCGCCCGGCCGGCGTTGAACGACGCGTCGCCGTGCGGCACGGTCGCCGGCAGCGCCGCCCGCGCGGAGGCGGTCAGGCCCCGCTCCTCGGGCACGAACACGGTGGGGCGGACGCCCTCGGCGACCGGCAGCGACACCGCCCGGGCACCGGACGGCTCCGTCCAGGCCAGGGTGAACCCACCCAGCAGGCAGGGAGCGACGTTGTCGGGGTGGCCCTCCAGCTCGGCCGCCAGCCGCAGCGCGCCGGCGTCGTCGAGCCGCCGCTCGCCGTCGGCCACCAGGGCCCGGGCCAGCAGCACCCCGGCCACGATCGCCGCCGAGGAGGACCCGAGCCCGCGGGCCTGCGGGATGCGGTTGACGCACTCGACCGCCAGCCCGGGCGGCTGCGCGCCGAGGGCGTCGAAGGCCACCCGCATGGCCCGCACCACCAGGTGCCGGTCGTCGGCCGGCAGCTCACCGGCGCCCTGCCCGGTCACGGTCACCGCCACGCCGCCCGAGGTGACCTCGGCCGCCACGTCGTCGTAGAGCGTCAGGGCCAGCCCGAGCGCGTCGAAGCCCGGCCCCAGGTTGGCGCTGGTGGCGGGAACCCGGACCCGGACCGGCCCGGGCGCGAAAGTCGTCGGCACGCGCTCATGCTATGGCCCGGTACCGACACCACGGACCGCCGTCCGCACCCTGGGACCCGCGACGGCTCACCGGCGGGCGTGCGGCCGGCGGTCACCGGACGGTGGTCGGGTCCGGCTCGGCGACCGGGTCGGAGAGCGACAGCCGCCGGGTGGCGATTCGCCAGCCCACCGCGTAAACCAGCGTGACCAGGCCGCAGCCGGCCAGCACCACCCGCTCGTCCACGGTGTCCACCACGGCGGCCACCACCAGCTGGCTGACCGAGATGGCCAGCGTCGCCAGCATCATGTCGGTGGCGAAGACCCGCCCCCGCAGCCGGTCCGGCACCTCGCCCTGCAGGGCGAAGTTCGACATCACCCAGTTGCTGCCGCCCGCGAAGTGGGCGACGAAGACCAGGGCCAGCACCAGCGGGAACCAGTCGACCAGCGAGATGCCGAGGTAGGAGAGCCCGTACAGCGACATCGACAGGGCCAGGCCCGGCAGCAGCCAGGACCGGTTGGTGAGCACCCGGCGCATCAGGATCGGCCCGACCAGCGCGCCGGCCCCGCGGACCGCGAAGAGCAGGCCGGTCCCCGCCGAGCCGGCCCCGTACACCCCGGCCAGCAACGGGAAGACGGTCAGCACGCCGTTGCCCAGGCCCACCGCCGACTTCACGGTGACCAGCGCCAGCACCCGGGGCCGGTGCCCGATGTAGCCCAGCGCCTCGCCGACCGCCGCCCAGGTCTGCGGCGTCGGCCGCCCGCTCTCCCGCGGCGCCTGCAACGGCCGGCGGATGAACGCGGCCAGGCCGGCCGCGAGCACCAGGCCGACCGCGGCCACCCAGAAGCAGGCGTACGGGCCGACCTCCCCGCTGAGCACGCCGCCGAGCGAAGCGCCGACGATCGTCATGGTGCCCCAGGCCGACCCGGCCACGGCGTTGCCGGCGGCCAACTCGTCCGGTTCGAGGACGTTGGGCAGGGCGGCCTGGGCCGCCGGGGAGTAGAACGCCTTGGCCACCGCCACCACACCGATGCCCAGCAGGGCCAGCCACGCGGTGCCGGCGCTGCGGACACCGAGCAGCAGCAGCACGCCGAGCAGCGCGGCGACGTTCGCCGCGATCATGATCTTCCGCCGGTCGAACCGGTCGGCCACCGTGCCGGTGTACGGCAGCAGCAGCGCCACGATCCCGGTGTCCACCGCGAGCACCAGCGCGCCCCACACCCCGCTGCCGGTCAGTTTCGGCAGGAGCACCAGCAGCGGCACCATGACGAACCAGTCGGCACCGAAGACCACCAGCTCGGCCAGGAAGAGGTTGCGGAAGTTCCGGTTCCGGGTGAGGACCGAGAGGGTGGACGCCACGGACCGGACCCTACCCGCCGGGCCACCGCCGAACCGTCGGAGCGCGGACAGCAGACGCCCCCGACAGGAGACCCGTCGGGGGCGTCTGCGGTGCTACCGGGTCACTCGGTCGGCGGCAGTGGCGAGGTGCGGCTCTTCGGCAGCCGCAGCACCTCGAACTGGTCGGTGCCGTCCACCAGCGCGGCCGACGGCGCCGGGGGGGTCGCCGGCTCGGTGCGCTCCCGGTCGGCGGCCTCGCCGGCCGGGACGGGTGCCGGCGCCCGCTCCGCCGCGGACTGCCCGCCGTCGGCCGGCTCGGTCGACTCGACCGGGGTGGCCGGGCTGGGCCCGCCGCGACGGCGCTGGCGCCGCTGCCGGATCGACTCCTTGGTGTGCTCCACCATCGCGTAGAGCGTCGGCACCAGGATCAGGGTCAGCAGCGTGGAGCTGAGCAGACCGCCGATCACCACGATGGCCAGCGGCTTGGAGATGAAGCCACCCTCGCCGGTGAGCCCGAACGCCATCGGCAGCAGCGCGAAGATGGTGGCCACCGCGGTCATCAGGATCGGCCGCAGCCGCCGCCGGCCGCCCTCGATGACCGCCTCGGCGACCCCGAGGCCCTGGGCCCGGTACTGGTTGACCAGGTCCAGCAGCACGATCGCGTTGGTCACCACGATGCCGACCAGCATGAGCACACCGATCAGCGCCGGCACGCCGAGCGGGGTGCCGGTGCCCAGCAGCAACGCGATCGCGCCGGTGGCGGCGAACGGAATGGAGATCAACAGGATCAGCGCCTGGGTGATGCTCCGGAACGTCGCCACCATGATCAGGAAGACGATCGCGATCGCCGCCAGCACCGCCAGCCCGAGGTCGGCGAAGGCCTCCTCCTGGTCGGCGCTGACGCCGCCGATGCGGAACGTCGCACCCGGCACGTCGATGTCGTCCAGCCGGCGCTGCAGCTCCTGGCTGGTGGCGCCGAGGTTGGAGCCGGTGGCCGTACCGGTCACCGAGACGCTGCGCTCACCGTCGATCCGGGTCACCTGCTGGGGCCCGGCGGTGGTGGCGATGTCGGCGATGTCGTCCAGCTTGATCGGGCCGACCGGCAGCGCGCGCAGCTGTTCCACGGTGGTCGGCGGCACGGCCGACAGCCGCAGCACCGCGTCCCGCTGCCCGCCGTCGAGCGTCACCTGGCCGAGCGGGGCGCCGCGGAAGGCCTGCGACACCAGCTGGCCCACAGCCGCCTCGGTGAGGCCGAACCGGCCGGCGGCGACCCGGTCGACGGTCACCTCCACCCGCTCCACCTCGGCGGCCAGGCTGCTGGCGACGTCCTCCACGCCGGCGACGCCGGCCAGCGCCGCCTCCGCCTCCTTGGCGGCCCGGTCCAGCGTCGCCGGGTCGCTGGCCTGGACGACCACCTCGATCTGGTTGGCCGCCGCGCCCTGCCCGCCACCGAAGCTGAACTCGCCCGCGCCCGCGCCGAGAGCGTCGAACTCCTTGCGCAGGATGCCCCGCATCTCCTTGGCGTCGGTGTCGTCGCCGAGCGAGAGGGACCAGGTGGCGACGTTGTTGCCGCCGCCGCCCGCCCACGGGGTGTCGCCGGCCCCGGCGGTCAGCTGGTACGTCTCGACGCCCGCGGTCCGCTTCAGCACCGCCTCGACCTGTCGGGCCGCCGCGTCGGTGCCGGCCAGCCCGGTCCCGACCGGCAACTCCTGGCGGATGCTCAGGGTGTCCTGGCCGGAGTCGTCCAGGAAGTTGGTCTCCAGCTGCCGGGACAGGCCGAACGTGCCGAACAGCACCAGCACGCCGAGCCCCAGGGTGATCCAGCGAGTGGCCCGCTTCCGGGTGGCGAACCCGATCACCGGCAGGTACGCCCGCTGCAACGGGCTGCGCAGCTCCTTCTCCTCCGCCGCCCGGCGGACCGCCTCGTCGTCCGGGGTGCCGCCCTTCGGCTTCAGGAACCAGTAGGCGAGCACCGGGATGACGGTCAGCGAGACCAGCAGCGAGGCGAGCAGGGCCACCGTGACGGTGATCGCGAACGGCGCGAAGAGCTGCCCGACGAACCCGCCCACCAGGGCGATGGGGGCGAACACGGCGACCGTGGTCAGGGTGGACGCGGTCACCGCGCCGGCGACCTCGCGGACGGCGGCGCGGATCGCGTGGATCTTCTCCTCGCCGTACTCCAGGTGCCGTTTGATGTTCTCCAGCACCACGATCGAGTCGTCCACCACCCGGCCGACGGCGATGGTCAGCGCGCCCAGGGTGAGCAGGTTGAGCGAGTAGTCGCCGATCCAGAGCGCGATCAGCGCGACCACCACGGACAGCGGGATGGACACCGCGGTGACCAGGGTGGACCGTACCGACAGCAGGAAGACCAGGATCACCACGACCGCCATCACCAGGCCGAGCAGGCCCTCGGTGGTCAAGCTCTCGATGGACTTCTCGACGAACGGCGCCTGGTCGAAGACGATGGTCAGCTCGGCGCCGGAGGCCTCGCGCAGCTGGGCGAGCCGGTCCCGGATCTCGTGGGAGATCTCCACCGCGTTGCCGTCCGGGCTCGCGGTGATCGCGATGCCCAGGCTGTCCTTGCCGTTGGTCCGGGTGATCGCGGTGGCCGGGGCGGTCTGCTCGGCGACGCTGGCCACGTCACCCAGCAGCACCGGGCCGGTCCTGCCCGCGGCCGGGGAGACCACGATGCCGCGCAGGTCGTCCAGCGTGCCGAGCGGGGTGCCGACCTGCACCGGCAGCGCCTCGGTGCCGTCGGTGACCGTGCCGACCGGGATCGTCACGCCGTTGGTCTTCAGCGCGGCGCCGATCGCGGTGGGCTGGAGCTTCGCCGCCGCCAGCTTCGCCGGGTCGGGGGTGATCACCACGACCTGGTCCCGGGTGCCGGTGACGTCGACCGACCGGACCCCGTCGATCGCCTCCAGGTCCGCCACCACCGTGCCGCGCAGCCGCTCGGCGAGCGCGCGCTGGTCGTCGCCGCCGGACGCGGCCAGCACCACCGCCGGCAGGTCGTCCGTGCTGCCCGCGATGACCTGCGGGTCGACGTTCTCCGGCAGCTGCGTGTCGATCCGGCTCAACGCGGTCTGCATCTTGTTGACCACGTCGTCCAGGTCGGTGCCGAACTCGTAGAGCACCTGGACGGTCGCGAAGCCCTCGCGGGAGGTCGAGGTGACCTCCTCCAGCCCCGGGATGCCCTGAAGGCTGTTCTCGATGGGCTCGGTGACCTGGGATTCGACGATCTCCGGGCCGGCGCCGGGGTAGGCGGCCACCACGAACGCGGCCGGGAACTCCAGCGACGGCAGCAGCTGCTGCTTGAGCGACGGTACGGCGAACGCTCCGAACGCCGTGGCCACCACCGCGATGAGGGCGACCAGCCCTCGGTTGGCGAGGCTGAATCTGGCGAGCAGCGACATCGGCTCGGCTCCTGAAGAGGGATGGGTGGATACGGAGAGTGTGCCGGACC
>NZ_QGSW01000345.1:0-9637 GCF_003176715.1 Micromonospora sp. S4605 | reverse complement strand
GTCAGATGGCGCGGAGGTACTGGGCGGGCCAGGTGGGGGTGGCGCCGAGCTTGGCGGCGGCGCGGTGCGGCCAGTACGGGTCGCGCAGCAGCTCCCGGCCGAGCAGCACCAGGTCGGCCGCGCCGGTCGCGACGATCTGCTCGGCCTGCTCCGGCTCGACGATCAGCCCGACCGCGCCGGTGGCGACCCCCGCCTCCCGGCGGACCCGGGCGGCCAGCGGCACCTGGTAGCCCGGCCCGACCGGGATGCTCGCGCCGGCAGCGGCCCCGCCGGACGAGCAGTCCACCAGGTCCACGCCCGCGCCGGCCAGCTCACCGGCGAGCACCACGCTGTCCTCGACCGTCCAGCCGCCGGGCACCCAGTCGGTGGCCGAGATGCGGGCCAGCACCGGGACGTCCTCGCCGACCGCGGCGCGGACCGCGCGGGCCACCTCCAGGGTCAGCCGCATCCGGCCGGCCCGGTCGCCGCCGTAGTCGTCGCGGCGGTGGTTGGTCAGCGGGGAGAGGAACTCGTGCAGCAGGTAGCCGTGCGCCGCGTGGATCTCCACCGCGGCGAACCCGGCGTCCACCGCCCGGCCGGCCGCGGTGGCGAACGCCTCGACCACGCCGGCGATGCCGGCCGAGTCCAGCGCGGTGGGCACCCGGTAGTCCGGCTGGAACGGCTCGGCGCCCGGCCCGACCGGGGTCCAGCCGCCGTCGGCGTCCGGCACCCCGCCCCGCCGCGGCGCCCAGGGCCGGTACGTGGACGCCTTGAACCCGGCGTGCGCGAGCTGCACCGCCGGTACCGCGCCGTGCGCGGCGAGGAAGGCGGTCACCGGCCGCCAGGCGTCGACGTGCGCGGCGGACCAGAGGCCGGTGTCCTGCGGGCTGATCCGCCCCTCCGGCAGCACCGCTGTCGCCTCGGTCAGCACCAGCCCGACGCCGCCGGCCGCCCGGGCGCCCAGGTGCACCAGGTGCCAGTCGGTGGGCAGGCCGTCCGGCCCGGCGCAGTACTGGCACATCGGCGCCATGGCGACCCGGTTGGGCAGCGTCACCGCGCGCAGGGCCAGGGGCGTGAAGAGCTGACTCATGGGCGACATCCTCCCGGTACGACGGCGCGGACCCCCGGGCCGGGGGTCCGCGCCGGATCGGCTCAGGCCGGTACGGGGCTCGGCCGGTCGGTACGGGCGGGCCGGTCCGCCGCCGCGGCCGGCTCGGCCGGCTCGACCGGCGAGCGCCGGCCGGCCGAGTCGTACGCGGCCCGGTCGAGGGTGCCCTCCCGGGCCGCGACGATGGTCGGCACCAGCGCCTGCCCGGCCACGTTGGTGGCGGTGCGGATCATGTCCAGGATCGGGTCGATGGCGAGCAGCAGGCCGGCGCCGGCCAGCGGCAGGCCGAGCGTGCTCAGGGTCAGGGTGAGCATGACGATCGCCCCGGTCAGGCCGGCGGTGGCGGCCGAGCCGACCACCGAGACGAAGGCGATCAGCAGGTAGTCGGTGACGCCGAGGTCGACCCCGAAGACCTGGGCGACGAAGATCGCCGCCAGCGCCGGGTAGATCGCCGCGCAGCCGTCCATCTTCGTGGTGGCGCCGAACGGCACCGCGAACGAGGCGTACTCGCGGGGCACGCCGAGCCGCTCGACGGAGCGCTGGGTCACCGGCATGGTGCCCACCGAGGAGCGGGAGACGAAGGCCAGCTCGATGGCCGGCCAGGCGCCGGCGAAGAAGCGCAGCGGGTTGAGCCGGCCGGCCGCCGCCAGCAGCAGCGGGTAGACCACGAACAGCACGATCGCGCAGCCGACGTAGACGGCGGTGGTGAACCGGGCCAGCGGGGCCACCAGGTCCCAGCCGTACGCGGCGACGGCGTTGCCGATCAGGCCGAGGGTGCCGATCGGGGCGAGCCGGATCACCCACCAGAGCGCCTTCTGGACGATCTCCAGCAGCGAGCGGTTGAGCGCCACGAACGGCTCGGCGGCCTCGCCGACCAGCAGCGCGGCGGCGCCGACGACCAGCGCGAGGAAGACGATCTGGAGCACGTTGCCCTCGACGAACGCGCCCACCGGGTTGGTCGGCACGATGCCGGTGAGGAAGTCGGTCCAGGAGCCGGTCTTCTTCGGCGCGCTGGCGCCCGCGACATCCAGGGTGACGCCCCGACCGGGGTCGGTGAGCAGGCCGAGGCCGATGCCGACGGTCACCGCGATCAGCGCGGTGAGGCCGAACCAGAGCAGCGTCTTCAGCGCCAGCCGGGCGGCGTTGGCCACCCCGCGCAGGCTGACCACGCTGACCACGATCGCGGTGAAGACCAGCGGCGGCACGGCCAGCTTCAGCAGCTGGACGAAGAGGCCGCCGACGGTGTCGAGGGTGCTGGCCAGCCAGCTCAGGTCGTTGGCGCGGGCGAGGAAGCCGAACGCCACACCGAGCACGAGGCCGAGCAGGATCTGTACGGAAAAGGGAATCTTGCGCAGGGCGGAAGGCATGCTGATGCGTCCAAGGGGTCTGGGGGTCGGTCAGGGCAGCGTCAGGAGAGCGGCTGCGCCGGACAGACGCCGCTGGCCTGCCGTCGGAGGTCGACGTACAGGCGCACGGTCAGGTGCCAGACGTTGGTCATCGCCTGCCGAGGCTACTCCGCGCCGCTTCGGCGGAGGAAGGGGTGGTGGACGTGACGGTCCTTACGTGCCCGTCATGGCCGGTTGACCCGTCCGTCACGATCGGCTGCCAGCCCGAGCGTGGTCGCGGTGACCAGCCCCCAGCCGGCCACCACCGCGAGCAGCAGCCGCTCCAGCGTGCCGACCAGCCCGCCCCGCCCCACCAGCAGGAGCGCCAGCCCGATCGCGGCGGCCAGCGGCACCGCCAGCACCGCGCCCAGGCCGGCGATCCGGCGTAGCGCCGCGGGCGCGCCGGGGGTGGTCAGCAGCGCCAGCATCGCCAGCACCACGGAGGCGGTCGCGGCGATGCTCGCGCCCCCGTGTACCAGGTCCGCCACGGTGGCCCGCTCGAACGGCGGCAGCGGGCAGCCGGCGCTGCAGGTCACCGCGCCGGAGACCACCGTGCAGACCCCGCCCGCGGCGAGCAGCCCGGCCGTCGCGCGCAGCGCCGGCGGAAGCGCCGCGGCCAGCAACAACAGCGCCGTGGCCAGGGCGAAGACCCCGATCCGGTACGTCCGGGCGTAGCCGGTGCCGGCGATGCCGGCCTCGCTGACGTACCCGGTCAGGCCGGGACCCGGACCGGCGACCACGGCGACCGTCACCGCGACCGCCCCGGCCACGGTGCAGCCGGCGGCGACCGACGCGGCGGCCCGGGACGCGGGCCCGCCGCGCCGCGCCGGTTCAGCCACGCCCGTGCGGGGTGGTCCAGCCGGACAGGTCGGGGCCGAGCGGCACGACCCGGGTCGGGTTGATCATCTCGTGGGTGGCGTAGTAGTGCCGCTTGATGTGGTCGAAGTCGACCGTCTCGCCGAAGCCGGGGGTCTGGAACAGGTCCCGGGCGTACGCCCAGAGCACCGGCAGCTCGGTCAGCTTCTGCCGGTTGCACTTGAAGTGGCCGTGGTACGCCACGTCGAAACGGACCAGCGTGGTGAACAGCCGCACGTCCGCCTCGGTGATCGTGTCGCCCATCAGGTAGCGACGCCCGGCGAGCCGCTCGGACAGCGCGTCGAGCCGGGCGAACAGCGTCCGGAACGCCTCGTCGTACGCCTGCTGGGAGGTCGCGAAGCCGCACCGGTAGACGCCGTTGTTGACGTCCCGGTGGATCTCCGCCATCAGCGCGTCCAGTTCCGGGCGCAGCGGCACCGGGTAGAGGTCCGGCGCGTCGGGGGCGTGAAAGCGCCGCCACTCGGTGGAGAGATCCAGGGTGAGCTGCGGATAGTCGTTGGTGACCACCCGTCCGGTGAGCGTGTCGACCAGCGCCGGCACGGTCACCCGCCCGGCGTAGTCCGGGTCGGTGGCCAGGTACGCCTCGGAGAGGAAGCCGATGCCCAGCACCGGGTCGAACCCGTCCGGGTCGAGGCTGAACCGCCAGCCCCGCTCGTCCCGGACCGGGTCGACGGTGCCCAGCGAGATGACGTCCGCCAGGCCGAGCAGGTCGCGGACGATCCGGGCCCGGTGCGCCCAGGGGCAGGCCCGGCACCAGATCAGCCGGTAGCGGCCGGCCTCCAGCGGCCAGCGCCCCTGCTCGTCCGGCCCGCCGCCGGGCGGGGACGTCGAGTGCGGGGTGACCCGGTCGGTGAACCGGTTGGGCTGTCGGACGAACTGGCCACCGCCGCTGGTCTCTGCGCTGAACTGGGCCCGGGTCATGCCGTCAACCTATCGGCCCCGGGCGTGGATATCCTGGCGGCCGGGCGTCCCCCCGCGACCCGGTGGGCGCTCCCGTCCCACCCTTCCCACCCCGAAGGACTCGCGATGACCGTGGCATACCTGGTGGCCGGTGTCCGCACCCCGATCGGCCGGTACGGCGGCGCCCTGGCCGGCGTACGCCCCGACGACCTGGCCGCGCACGTGATCCGCGAGCTGGTCGCCCGGCACCCGTCGGTGGACTGGGCCCGGGTGGACGACGTGATCCTGGGCTGCGCCAACCAGGCCGGCGAGGACAACCGCAACGTGGCCCGGATGGCGGCGCTGCTCGGTGGGCTGCCCGAGGAGGTGCCCGGCAGCACCGTCAACCGGCTCTGCGGCTCCGGCCTGGACGCGCTGGCCACCGCCGCCCGCGCGGTCGTGACCGGCGAGGCCGAGCTGGTGGTGGCCGGCGGGGTGGAGAGCATGAGCCGGGCGCCGTTCGTCATGCCGAAGGCCACCTCCGCGTTCTCCCGCACGGCCGAGGTCTACGACACCACCATCGGCTGGCGGCTGGTCAACCCGCTGATGAAGCGGCACTGGGGCATCGACTCGATGCCGGAGACGGCGGAGAACGTCGCCGCCCAGTACGGCGTGGACCGGGCCGCGCAGGACGCGTTCGCGTACCGGTCCCAGCAGCGCGCCGCGAAGGCGCAGGCCGACGGCCGGTTCGCCGAGGAGATCGTGCCGGTGAGCGTGCCGGAGGGGCGCAAGGGCACCCGGCTGGTCGAGGTGGACGAACACCCCCGGGAGACCTCGCTGGAGAAGCTGGCCGCGCTGCCCACCCCGTTCCGCGAGGGCGGCACGGTGACCGCCGGCAACTCCTCCGGGGTGAACGACGGTGCGGTGGCGTTGCTGGTCGCCGGTGAGGCGGCGGTGGCCCGGTACGGCCTCACCCCGCTGGCCCGGGTCAGCGGGGCCGCCGCGGCCGGCGTACCGCCCCGGATCATGGGCGTCGGCCCGGTGCCGGCCACCCGGAAGCTGCTGGACCGGCTCGGCACCGGCCTCGACGCGGTCGACGTGATCGAGCTGAACGAGGCGTTCGCCGCGCAGTCGGTCGCGGTGCTGCGCGAGCTGGGCCTGCCGGAGGACGCCGAGCACGTCAACCCGAACGGCGGGGCGATCGCGCTCGGCCACCCGCTCGGCGCCAGCGGCGCCCGGCTGGCGTTGACCGCCGCGCTGGAGCTGCGCCGCCGGGGCGGCCGGCGGGCGCTGGCCACCATGTGCGTCGGCGTCGGGCAGGGCATCTCGCTGCTGCTGGAGTCGGTGGGCTGACGTCCCGCGTGTCGCGGCACCCGGGCCGGCGCTGCCCGGCCCGGGCCGCGGCGGTTCCCGCCGGCCCGGCCTGAGTCGCCCCCACCGGCCCGGGCCGCGGCGGTTCGCGCCGTCCGGTCCGCGGGTCGTTCCCGCCGGCTCGGCCGAGCTCCCCGGAATGGGACGGTCGGGCCTATTGTGGTCAGCACCACACGATCCGCGGGTCGGCCGGTGCGGCCGCCGCGTGCCCCGCACGCGTCCCCGGCACCGGTTCCCTCCCGCACCGCGGCGACGACTTGGGGTGCAGCAGTGCAGATGCCGGACGGACTTCCCGTCGAGATCGACCTTTCCCGGCCGAGCGCGGCCCGGGTGTACGACTACTTCCTGGGCGGGGCGCACAACTTCGAGATCGACCGGCAGCTCGCCGAGCAGATCGCCAGCATGACGCCGAACCTCGCGGCCACCATGCGCGCCGGCCGGGAGTTCCTCCGCCGGGCCGTCCGGGCGCTGCTCGACGCCGGCATCGACCAGTTCCTCGACATCGGCTCCGGCATCCCGACCGTGGGCAACGTGCACGAGGTGGCCCAGACGGCCAACCCGAAGGCGCGGGTGGTCTACGTCGACATCGACCCGGTCGCGGTGGCGCACAGCCGCGAACTGCTCGCCGGCAACGACCTGACCGGAGTGATCCACGCCGACCTGCGCGAGCCGGAGCGGATCCTCGCCGAGGCCCGGGAGCTGAACCTGCTCGACTTCAGCCGGCCGCTGGGCATCCTGCTGGCCGGGGTGGTGCACTTCATCCCGGACGCCGACCGGCCCGGCGAGATCCTGGCCACCCTGCGGGCGGCCGCCGCCCCGGGCAGCCACCTGGTGATCTCCCACTCGACCTACGAGGACCAGCCGCAGGAGATGCTCGACGCGCAGCGGCTCTCGGCGCGTACCGACACCGAGATCACCCTGCGCTCGCGGGCCGAGATCACCGGGTTCTTCGGCGACTGGACCATCCTGGAGCCCGGGGTGGTGCACATGCCGCTGTGGCGGCCCGACTCGCCGTCCGACGTGGACGAGCACCCGGAGCGGTTCGGCGCCTTCGGCGGCGTCGCCCGGTACGACCGGCCCGCCGGCTGACCCATGGCCGCCGTCCCGGACCCCGGCGGGGACGAGATCAGCCGGACCGGCGCCCAGGGGTACGCGGCGGACTGGGCCCGCGCGCTGCGCCGGCTCGGGTTCGTGCCGCTGGACGCGGCCGAGACCGAGCGGCTGCTGCTCGTGCACACCGTGCGGCTGGCCCAGGCCCTGCTCGCCGAACGGTTCTCCGCCCGGCCGGCCGAGGAGGTCGGCCGGGCGCTGGTCGAGGCGCACCTGACCGAGCCGCGGATGCTGGACTGGTCGGTGCGCTCGCTCGGCGACCGGTTCCTCGCCGAGGTGGTGCCGGCCCGGGCGGGTACCGAGGGGGCCGCCGGGCGGATCGCGGCCCTGCAGGGCGGGCTCGCCGAGGGTTTCGCCCGGGCGCTGCGCGACCGCACCTTCAGCCAGCAGGAGCGGATCGCCCGGTCGGCCTGGCAGGCCCGGGACGAGGTGGAGCAGGCGCTGCGGGACAGCGAGGCCCGGTTCCGCGCGGTCTTCACCGGCGCGGCGATCGGGATCGGCATCGCCGGGGTGGACGGTCGGATCATCGACGTCAACCAGGCGTTCGCCGACATGCTCGGCTACTCCGTCGACGAGCTGCGGCAGACGGACGTGGGGTCGCTGTTCCACACCGACGACGCACCCGGGATGTGGGAGCTCTACCAGGAACTGGTCGAGGGCAAGCAGGACTCCGCCCGGCTGGAGAAGCGCTACCACCGCAAGGACGGCAGCGTGCTCTGGACCGACCTGGCCGTGTCGCTGATCCGGCACGACGACGGCCGGCCCCGGTTCACCGTGGCCATGATCGAGGACATCACCGAGCGGTACGAACTCCAGCAGCGGCTGCGGTTCCAGGCGCTGCACGATCCGCTCACCGGCCTGCCGAACCGGACGCTGTTCTTCGAGACGCTCGGCCGGATCTTCGACGCCGCGGTCCCGGAGCACCGGGTCGGGATCTGCTTCCTCGATCTGGACGGCTTCAAGGCGATCAACGACAGCCTCGGCCACGACCTCGGCGACCGCCTGCTGGTCGTGATCGCCCGGCGGCTGGCCGAGTCGGTGGCCAGCCGGGGCCACCTGGTCGCCCGGATGGGCGGCGACGAGTTCGTCATCCTGGTCGACGACGGCGACGGGATGGACGAGGCGGTGGCGGTCGCCGAGGCCGCACTGGCCGCGGTCGCCGCCCCGGTGCACGTCGGCGACCAGCAGCTGGCCGTGTCGGCCAGCGTCGGGATCGTGGAGTGCCCGGTCGGCGGCACCAGCGCCTCGGAGCTGATGAAGGCCGCGGACACCACCCTGTACTGGGCCAAGGCCGAGGGGCGGGGCAGGTGGGCGGTCTACGACCCGGAGCGCGGCGCCCGGGACATCGCCCGGTCCGCGCTCGCCGCCGGGCTGCCCGCCGCGCTGGACCGGGGCGAGTTCGTGCTCCGGTACCAGCCCATCGTCTCCCTGCTGGAGGGCTCGATGCTCGCGGTGGAGGCGCTGGTCCGCTGGCAGCACCCGGAGCTGGGCATGATCGGTCCGGACCGGTTCATCGGGCTGGCCGAGGAGACCGGGCTGATCGTCCGGCTGGGTGAGTGGGTGCTCCGGCAGGCCTGCCGGGACGCCGAGCAGTGGCGGCGCCAGTTCCCCGAGGCGCGGCTGGTGGTGAGCGTCAACCTGGCCGCCCGGCAGGCCGACGATCCGGCCATCGTGGACACTGTCGCGGACGCGCTGGCCACCACCGGGCTGCCGGCGGAGCTGTTGCAGCTGGAGTTGACCGAGAGCGCGGTGATGGGCACCGCGGGGGAGCCGTTGCGGTCGCTGCACCGGCTCGCCGCGCTGGGCGTACGGCTGGCCATCGACGACTTCGGCACCGGCTACTCCAACCTGGCGTACCTGCGCCGGCTGCCGATCCACTGTGTGAAGCTGGCCGGGCCGTTCGTGGAGGGGATCCGCGGGGACGCCGTCGAGGCGGCCGCGGACCACCGGGACGAACGGATCGTCGACGCGCTGGTCCGGTTGGCGCACGCGCTGGAGCTCTGGGTCACCGCCGAGGCGGTGGAGACCCCGGTGCAGGCCGAGCGGCTGCGGGCGCTGCGCTGCGACACCGGGCAGGGCCGGTTCTTCGGCCCGCCGATGCCGGCCGACCGGATAACCGCCCGGCTGCGCGGCAAAGAGGTGGCAGCGTGAGCGCGAGGAGTGAGCTTGCGAGCCCCGCAGTCGCGAACGGAAGGCAGGGCAGATGAGCCTGACCGACTCGCAGGCGGCCGTCTCGGTGCTCGCCGCGCTGGCCATCCTGGCCGGGCTGGCCGGGGTGGTGGTGCCCGGCCTGCCGGCGCTGCCGTTGTGCTGGGGTGGGGTGCTGGTCTGGGCGCTCTTCGGCGGCGCGGGCGGCGGCCGTTGGCTGGTGCTCGCCGCCGCCACCCTGGTCGCCCTCGGCGGGACGGTGGTCAAGTACGCCTGGCCGGGGCGGAACCTGAAGCGCACCGGCGTGCCCACCTCGTCGCTGCTCGCCGGCGGGCTGCTGGGGCTGGTCGGCTTCTTCGTCGTCCCGGTGGTCGGGCTGGTGCTCGGCTTCGTCGGCGGGGTGTGGGCGGCGGAACGGTTGCGCCTGGGCGACTCCCGGCTGGCCTGGCCGGCGACGAAGCAGGCGGTGGCGGCGGCCGGGCTGGCGATGCTGGTCGAGTTCCTGGCCGGCCTGCTCATCGCCGCGCTCTGGGTCGCCGGGCTGCTGCTGACCTGACGGCGGAGACCCCGGGCCAAGATCATGATCGATCCTCATGCGGTGGCCTCCGCCATCGCCGAGCGGCCTACGTCCTGGATGCAGCGCACTCCCGCGCCCCCGATCCATCGCCCCGAGAGAACCGAATCTCTTGGTCCGAGGTCACACCGAGGCGGACACCTCGGTGATCAAGGGATTTGCGTCAGGATCCGGCCCGGATCCTGACGCAAACCCCTTGATCAACCC
>NZ_QGSW01000344.1:0-9641 GCF_003176715.1 Micromonospora sp. S4605 | reverse complement strand
GCGGTGCCCCGCCTCGACGTACCGCCCCGCCGGGGCCGGCGGCGGCTACGTCGCCGAGCGGTGGCCGCTCGCCGTCCGACACGGCCCTGACCGCCTGGCGAGCTGCCGGGGCCGACCCGACCTGCGCGCCCCGACAACTGATGCCGCCCCGGTACCGGCGCCGTCCCCCGGTGGTGACCGACTCCCGCCTTCCGACCACTTTCGGGTGCCCGCACGGCGACCGTGCCGGCACCCCGGCCCGTACTCGGTACCGTCCTGTCGAGCTGCCCTCACAGACGGGGCAGGACCCTGCCGTCCCTGGTTCCGGTCCGGCGGCGAGCAGCAAGATCGCGCTCAATCCTGGATGTAGTGGCCTCCCACCGCGTCCGAGGCCACGACAACAAAAACAGTGCGATCTTCGCGGGTGCCCCGGCCGCGCCGCCCCCGCGGGACACGTCGGCGGGACACCCCGGCCGGACGCCCTGGCGGGACACCTCGGCGGGACACCCGGCGGGACACCCCGGCGAGACACCCCGCGGGACGCCCCGGCGGTGGTCCTGTGCGTGGGGCAGCTCGACAGCGTCCTCGGGCACCTGTCACCGCCGCGGGGATGGGCCAGCTCACGAACGGCTGACCGGTTGTCACGAATCGCCGCCCTGGCCGGTCGTAGGTGCTTGACTGCGGCGTGAGATGCCGCGGCAGGAAGGGAAGAGATCGACCATGAAGATCGTCGTCATCGGCGGCACCGGACTCATCGGCAGCAAGGTCGTGGCCATCCTGGAAGGGCAGGGCCACGAGGCGGTCGCCGCGGCGCCCAAGACCGGCGTCAACACCCTGAGCGGTGAGGGCGTCACGGAGGCGCTCGCCGGCGCGGACGTCGTCGTCGACGTGTCCAACTCCCCGTCGTTCGAGGACTCCGCGGTGCTGGACTTCTTCACAACCTCCACCCGCACCCTGCTCGCCGCCGGCGCCGAGGCGGGCGTGGCCCACTACGTGGCGCTGTCCATCGTCAACTGCGACCGCATTCCGGACAGCGGTTACATGCGGGCGAAGGTCGCCCAGGAGAAGCTCGTGAGCTCCGCCGACATCCCGTACTCGATCGTCCGGGCCACGCAGTTCATCGAGTTCGTCCCGGGCATCGTCGCGGCCGGAGCCGACGGGGACACCGTCCACCTCTCCCCGGCGCTCATCCAGCCGATCGCGGCCGACGATGTCGCGGCAACGGTCGCCGAGGTCAGCCTCGGCGACCCGGTGAACGGCGTGGTGGAGGTCGGCGGGCCGGAGCAGTTCCGGCTCGACGAGCTCGGCCGCGACACCCTCGCCGCACAGGGGGAGTCCAAGGAGGTCGTCACCGACCCGGAGGCCCGGTACTTCGGCGCCCGGCTGGACGAACGGTCCCTGGTGACCGCCGACGGCGCGCGGAAGGGCACGACGACGGTGGCGCAGTGGCGCCAGCGGGCCGGCCAGCGGGCGTAACCCCGCGAGGATCCGCACGCGGTGGGCCGGGCTCCTCCGCCAGGCCCACCGCGGCGCCCGCTACGTTTGGGCACATGGTGAGCGGTCGAGCGGACGCCGACGGCACCCCGGCCACCCCCGGCTGCTCGGCCGTGACGGCCGACGATCTCACCGAGTTCCTCGCCATCCGCCCGCGCCTGTTCGGCATCGCCTACCGGATGCTGGCCAGCGCCACCGAGGCCGAGGACGTCGTCCAGGACGCCTGGCTGCGCTGGCAGGGCACGGACCGCCGGAAGGTCCACAACCCGGCCGCCTTCCTGATCACCACCACCACCCGGCTGGCGGTCAACGCCGCCGGCTCGGCGCGCGCCCGCCGCGAGCGGTACCTGGGGCCGTGGCTGCCGGAGCCGGTGGACACCAGCGCGGACCCGACCCTCGGCGCCGAACGGGCCGAGGCACTGGATGCCGCCGTCCTGCTGCTACTGGAGCGGCTCACCCCGACCGAGCGGGCCGCGTACGTGCTGCGGGAGGCCTTCGACTACTCGCACCGGCAGGTCGCCGAGGTCCTCGACACCACCGAGGCGAACGCCCGGCAACTGCTCAGCCGGGCTCGGCGGCACCTGGCCTCGCAACGGTCCTCCCCCGCGTCCCGCGGTGAGCGGCGGCGGCTGGTCGAGACGTTCGTCGCGGCAGCCCGGGACGGGAACCTGGCCCGGTTGGAACAGCTCCTCGCCGCGGACGTGGTCGCCCGCTCCGACGGTGGCGGCCGGGTGGCCGCCGCACGCAAGGACGTCCACGGGCCGGCCCGGGTGACGAACCTGCTGGACAACGTCTGGCGCAAGTACTGGCGTACCTCGACCTTCCGGATCGTCGAGGCGAATGGCGAACCGGCGGTGCTGGTGGCCGACGGTGACGGCACGCCGCAGGCGGTGGTCGCCCTGAGCGCCCCGGACGGGCGGGTCGAGCTGCTGCTCATCGTGGTCAACCCGGACAAGCTGGGCCAGTTCGCGGCCGGCTGAGCACGGCGCCGGCCCGCCACCTGAGTTCCGGCCCGTCACCTGAGCGCCGGCCCGCCACCTGAGCGAGGTGACGGGCCGGCGACGTGGGCGGGTCAGCGCTGGGCGAAACCGGCGCGGGCCGCGACGGCGGTGTCCGGGTGGTCGGCGAAGACCCCGTCCAGGCCCAGACCGAAGAAGAGTTCGTACTCGGCCTGGATGTCGCCGCGGGCGTTCGGGTCGGTGCCGATCCGGAGGTTGGCCGGCAGGAACTGGTTCTCTGCGCCGGTGAAGTCGTACGGGCGCCCGGTGGCGTCGAGCAACTTCGGGCGAGGTCGATGACCTCCTGGAGCGTGGGCACCTCGAACCGGCCGTCGAAGGTTGTGTTGGCCACCCGCACCTGCGGCAGCCGCTCCTTGGCCCGCAGCGTCTTCAGCTCGGCGAGCGTGAAGTCCTCGGTGAACCAGCCGGTCACCCGGGTGCCGTCGATGGTCTTCGTCGCCCGGCGGGTGACGAACTCCGGGCGGGTGGCCACGTCGGTGGTTCCCGAGACTGGCCGACAGGTGAACCCTCCCGGGATACCGGTTTCTCCACCCCGATCCGGGCGGAACAGGAAGATTGTCTGGTGCGCCGGTTTTTTCGTCACCCCGTACGGCTGGTGCCGTTCGGCTTCCTGGCGACGATCCTGCTCGGCACCGGCCTGCTGATGCTGCCCTGGGCGACCAGTGAGCACCGGTACACCCCGTTCGTCACCGCGTTGTTCACCGCGACCTCGGCGGTGTCGGTCACCGGCATGGCGGTGGTCGACACCCCGAACTACTGGAACGAGTTCGGCCTCGCGATGATCACCGTGCTCACCCAGGTCGGCGGGATCGGCATCGTCACCGGGGCGACCCTGGTGATCCTGGTGGTGGCCCGGCGCCTCGGGCTGCGCAACCGGCTGCTGGTGCAGGCCGAGACCCAGGAGTTCGGGTTCGGCGACGTACGCCGGCTGCTCATGCGCATCGCCGCCACCTCGCTGATCTGCGAGGCGGTGATCGCGGCGATCCTCACGGTCCGGCTGGCCGCCAGCTACGACTACCCGCTGGGCCGGGCGCTCTGGCACGGCGTCTTCCATGCCGTGCAGGGCTTCAACAACGGCGGCTTCGCGCTCTACACCGACAACCTGGTCGGCTTCTCCACCGATGCCTGGGTCACCCTGCCGCTGGCCATCGGCGCGATCATCGGCGGGCTCGGCTTCCCGGCGCTGTTCGAGGCGGTCCGGGAGTGGCGCCAGCCGGCCCGCTGGGCGGTCGGCACCAAACTGACCGTCTGGGGCAGCCTGGTGCTGCTCCTGGTCGGCTTCCTCGCCCTGCTCATCGTGGAGTGGGGCAACCCGCGCACCCTCGGCCAGTTCGGCTGGCCGGACAAGCTGCTCGCGGCGTTCACCCAGGACGCCTTCATCCGCACCGGCGGATTCAACGTGCTCGACACCACCAGCCTCGGCGAGGAGACGTACCCCACCTTGGTCGCGCTGATGTTCATCGGTGGTGGCAGCGCCAGCACCGCCGGCGGGATCAAGGTGGCCACGTTCTTCCTGCTCGCGTTCGTCATCTGGGCCGAGCTGCGCGGCGAGCCCGACGTGACGATCGGGCACCGCCGGGTGGCCACCGCCAGCCAACGACAGGCGATCACCGTGGCGCTGATCAGCGTCGCACTGGTGGTGGCCGGCACGGTGGGTCTGATCGTGATGACCGAGGGCGTGCCCTTCTACGCCGCGCTGTTCGAGGTGACCTCGGCGTTCAGCACCACCGGGCTCTCCGTCGGCGTCGCCCCCACGCTGCCGGAGAGCGGGCAGCTCGCCCTCATCGCCCTGATGTACATCGGCCGCGTCGGGCCGCTCACCCTCGGGTCGGCGATCGCCCTGAACACCCGGCGACGGCTCTACCGCTACCCCGAGGAGCAACCCATTGTCGGCTGACAGCACCAACGACGGCGGTATCCTGGTGATCGGGCTGGGCCGGTTCGGCGGCTACCTGGCCGAGTCGCTGACCCACCTCGGCCACGAGGTGCTGGCCGTCGACCGCAACCCCGAACTCGTGCAGCGCTGGTCTGACCAGCTCGACCGGGTGGTGCAGGCCGACGCCACCGAGGAGGACGCGCTGCGTCAGCTCGGCGCGTCCGACTTCCAGAGCGCGGTGGTCGCCATCGGCGCCTCGGTCGAGGCCAGTGTGCTCGCCGTGCTGGCCCTGGTGGAGCTCGGCGGGCCGCAGGTCTGGGCCCGGGCCACCTCGACCAAGCACGCCAAGATCCTCGCCTCGGTGGGAGCGCACCACGTGATCTTCCCGGAGGCGGAGACCGGAGAACGGGTGGCCCACCTGATCGTCAGCAAGATGCTCGACTTCATCGAGTTCGGCGCGGACTTCGCCATCGCCAAGGTACGCGCGCCGCAGAGCCTCACCGGCCGGTCACTGGCCGAGGTCCGGCCGGCCGAGCGGCACGGCGTACGGGTGGTCGGCGTGCAGCTGCCGGGCGAACGGTTCCGCTACGCCACGGACGACACCCTGGTCCTGCCGGGCAGCACGCTGATCGTCGAGGGGAGCATCGAGGAGGTGCAGCGCTTCGCCGCACTGACCTGACCGCCCGCCCGTCAGCACGGCGGCCGCCGGCCATCCGTCAACAGGGCGCGGGCCCGCTGTCAGCACGGCCGCCGGCAGCCCGCCGTCAGGCCGGCGCGAGACGATCAGTCGTCGTCGCGGTCGTCGTCATCGTCCCCGTCCCTTCCCTCGGCTTTTTTTCCACCACCGTTCCCCTTGCCCTTGCCGGAGTTGTCGGACTTCGCCGTGCTGCCGCCCGCCTTGGTGGTGACCTTCTTCTTCGGCGGAGCCTTGGTGGTCTTGGGGGCCGGTGCCGTGCTGGGTGCCGCGCCGGCCACGCCGGACACCTGCACCGCGCAGGTCTCGCCGCTGAGGCGGAACTCCACCGGCAGCGGGTTCACGCCGGTGTGCCGGCCGGTCAGGGTGAGCTTCTCGGCCGCGCCGGGCGCCAGCGCGGGCCGCCCCGGCGCCGGCCGTACGGTCACCGTGCTGCCCTGCTGGTCAACCGGCGCGGGCGCCGCCTTCGTCACCGTCTGCTTCCCCGGGAAGGCGAAGCTCATCGTCCACTCCCGCAGCTCCCGGTCACCGGTGTTGGTGAGGGTCAGCTCGGCGGTGAAGTCCTTGCCGGTGTCGGTGCGCAGCGCGTACGCCACCCGGCAGGGAGCGGGCTTCTCCACCCCCATCCGGGCGGGCGTGGGCTCGTCGACGCCGCCGCTGGCCGGGCTGCGCGAGGTCAGCCCCCACAGCGACGCGGTCACCGCGATCAGCCCCGCGGCGGCCACCCCGGCCTCCACCTTCCGGCGCCGGGCCACCGCCCGGCGGTTGCGGGTACGCGAGAACGGCAGCGCGTCCGTCGCCGCCGACCAGGGCAGGATGGTGGTGCCGGCGCTGGCCAGCGTGGCCGCGTCGGCCGGTGCGGCGGCCGGGGAGACCGGCACCGCCGGCAGCATGCCGGCCGCCTCGGCGAGGGTGGCGGCCACCTCGGCGGTGGCCGGCCGGTCCTCGGGCCGCTTGGCCAGGCAGCGGCGCACCAGGTCGGCCACCTCGTCGGCCAGCCCCGGCACCGGCGGCATCGGCTCCGGATCGTTGTACATGTGCGCGCGCAGCATCTCGGTGGTGGTGCTGGCCTGCCAGGGCAGCCGGCCGGTGAGCATCCGGTAGAGCAGCAGGCCGACCGCGTACACGTCGGTGGCCGGCGAGACCTGGCCGTTGTCCAGCCGCTCCGGCGCCAGGTACGCGGGCGTGCCGAGCAACGCGCCGTCCGGCCCCTTCTCGCTCTCCCCGACCAGCGCCGAGATGCCGAAGTCGACCACCTTCACCCCGGTGGGGGTCAGCATCACGTTGCCCGGGGTCACGTCGCGGTGCACCACCCCGCGGGCGTGCGCGGTGGCCAGCGCCGAGGAGACCTCCGCGCCGATCGTCACCGCCTCCCGCCAGGGCAGCTGCCCGCCGCGGCGCAACCGGCCGTTCAGCGACTCCCCGTCGATCAGCTCCATCACCACGTACGGCACGGTCAGCCCGACCTGCTCGGACTCGCCGTAGTCGTACACGTTGGTGATGTTGGGGTGGCAGAGCCGCGCGGCGGCCTGCGCCTCGATCCGGATCCGGTGCCGGAAGGCCCGGTCGCTGGCGAGCCGGGAAGCGAGCACCTTGACCGCCACCTGCCGGCCGAGCACCTCGTCGTAGCCGCGCCAGACCACGGACATGCCACCCGCGCCGAGCTGCTCGATCAGCCGATAACGCTCACCGAGCAGTTGCGCGCCGTTCTGGACCCCTCCACCCATGGTCAGCGTTGTTGCCCCGGCGGGCCCGGACTACACCTCCAGAGTCGGAATCGGTCAGGAAGTCACCCGTTCAGGCGGTCGCCAGCAGTTGGTCCACCGGGGCGTAGTCGTCGGTCAGCACCAGCGCGTCGCCGACGAACCCGCTCAGCTCCGCGCCGGACAGCAGGGTGGTCGCCTCGTCGAGGGTGTCCAGCCGGGCCCGCACCGCGTCCAGCGGCAGCGGGGCGTCGGAGGCGACGATGAGGAAGTTGGACCCCTGCTCGCCGGCCAGGGCGACCGGTGGGGCGATCAGCGCGACGTGCCGGAACTCGGCGGCGACGGTGGCCAGTTCACTGCGGATGAAGCGCAGCGGCGGGTAGTCGATGACGTTCTGCACGTAGACGCCGCCCGGCCGGGTCACCCGGCGGATCTCCGCAGCCATCTCCCGGGTGGCCAGGTGCCAGGGCACCACCAGGTGCCCGAAGGCGTCGCCGACCACCAGGTCGCGGCTGTCGCCCGGCTCGCCGGCCACCAGCATCCGGGCGTCACCCACCACCGCCCGCAGCGCCGGCCCCTGGCGTACGCCCAGCTCGCGCTCGCCCAGCTCGACCAGCCCGCCGTCGATCTCGAAGACCACGTTGTCGGTGCCCGGGCGGGTGGCGGTCAGGTAGCCCGGCACGGTGAACCCGCCGCCGCCCAGGTGCAGCGCGTCCAGCCGCCGTCCCGGCGGCGCCACCACGTCGGCCACCGCCCCGATCCACTGGGTGTACGCGTACTCCAGGTGGGTCGGGTCGGCGAGGTCCACGTAGGAGTGCTGGGCCGAGTTGAGCAGCAGGGTCCGGCCGCTGTCCCGGTCGGGGTCGGCCTCGATCCGGGCGCAGTGGTACGCCGTCTCGATGTCGCACGGGTTCGGGGCGACCGTGGTCAGCCCCGCCCCGACCAGGCCGAGTACGGCCAGCGCGGCCTTGGCCCGGGCCGGGCCGGGCGTGGCGGCGCGGTCCCGGCGGCGCAGCCACACCCCGAGGGCGAGCCCGGTGATCCCGAGCGCGGCGGCCAGGGTGAACAGGATGACCGTGCTGGGCAGGGCGGCGACCAGCACGAAGCCGGTGCCCAGGGTGGCCGTGATGCCGCCCAGCGTGCCGATGCCGGAGAGCCGGCCGACCACCTGGCCGGTGCGGCGCAGGTCGGCCAGTTGCAGCTTGACCACCAGCGGGGTGACCGCGGCGAGCAGCGCCGCCGGTACGAAGACGGCGAGCGCGACCAGCAGCAGAATGGCGGTCGCGGCGCCGCCGCGCAGCACCTCACCGGCGTACCGGACCACCGGCAGGGTCACCGCGGTGGCGATACCGGCCAGCACCAGCGCCGGGGCCAGCAGGGTACGCGGGTCCCGCCGGTCGGCCAGCCAGCCGCCGGACCACGCCCCGTACGCGATGGCGGCCAGCGCGATGCCGATCACCGAGCTGGTCACCTGGAGGGTCACCCCGACGTACGGACCGACCAGGCGCAGCGCGACCGTCTCCAGCACCAGGACGGCGCCGCTGGAGAAGAAGACCAGGAACGCGGCGAGACCTCCTGGCAGGGCCCGGCCCGTGGCCGGCTCGGGCTGCGCGGGCGGTACCGCGACGTCGGGCGATGGGGAGTTCACCGTCGCGATGGTACGCAGCGAACCTGGCGCTCCGGGTCAGTACATCGAGAGATGAACATGGTTCGTATGGTCGGCGGCGGGGCTGCCGCCACCGCTGTACGAGCGCCAGCCGGTGCCCGGATGCCAGATCTGCCGGTACCAGATCACGTAGAGCACGCCGAGCCGGCTGGCGTTGCGCACGTGCCAGGCGGCCAGGCTGTCCCCGTACGCCTTGTCCCCGCCGGTCGCGGTCCTGTCCTCGAACCCGCCGGCGGCGGCGGAGAAGTCGCAGGCCCGGCCCTTCGGATGCTCGCCGGAGCCGCCGCTGCGGTAGCAGGAGACGTAGCGCTTGTAGCCGGCTGCCTTGGTCTGCTGGAGGGCGTTGAGGGTGCGCGGCGTGATGCACCCGGAGGTGGTCGGATCGTTCACCGAGCAGGACTCCGACGGCCAGGACCCGTCCGGGTTGCGGGGCGCCGGCTTGGCCGAGGTCGAGCTGGCCCCGCTGAAGCCCCCGCTGCCGCCGCCGCTGACCGCGGCGAGCGCGGCCTCGGCCTCCTTCTTCTTCTTCGCCATCACGGCGAGCTGCTTCTGCTGCTCCCGGACCTCGGTGTCGAGGGCGATCTTCGCCTCCTGCGCCTGCTGGCGTGCCTCGGCCAGCTCGCGCAGCCGCTTGCCGTCCCGCTGCGCCATCAGGTCCAGGTTCGCCGCGCGTTCCAGGAACGCCACCGGTGAGGCGCTGTTGAGCAGCATCGACGCCGGGGTGAGCCGCCCCACCCGGTAGGACTGGGCGGCCACCTCGGCGACCTGCTCGGTCAGCTCACCAAGCCGGACCTCCAGCCCGGTCAGCTCCCCCACCAGCGCCTTCTGCCGGCGCTTGGAGTTGTCCAGCTTCGCCTTGGCCTCGAGGTGCGCCTTCGCGGTGGCCTCCAGGGCGTCCCGGAGCTTCTTGGTGCCACCCTCGTTCGGCTCCGCGTACGCGGGCACCGCCCCCAGGCCGAACAGCAGCGCGACGGCGGCGAGCAGAGCGATCAGCGGGCGGCGGCCACGACGCCCGACGGGCATGGTCCTGGGCACGACAGCATCCTTCCGTCAGCCGCCGGCCCCCGTGGTACCGCTGCCTGGCGGCGGTCACCGCCGGCGCCGGTCGGCGGCCTGCTGGCGGAGACCGGCGGTCAGGATACCGGACCATCGGGCCCGGACCAGCCCCCCGCACGCCCGACGCCCGCATCATCGACCCCCCGTACCTGTC
>NZ_QGSW01000341.1:0-9726 GCF_003176715.1 Micromonospora sp. S4605 | reverse complement strand
GCCGCGCCGACCTGCTCGCCGCGCACCTCGCCGCCGACCACCACCGGCTCGACCAGATCGCCGCCGTCCCCCTCACCCACCTGACCACCCACCCCCGCGACCGCGCGGGTCGGGTTCCGGCATGACGCGCGAGCGCGCCGACGTCGCGGACCCGAACCGTACGACCGGCGGGGTGGACGCCCCGAAGAGAAGGAGCATCGCCTGATGCCGCAGGGAAAACCGACCCACGTGCCCGCCGACGGGCTGACCACCCGGCAGCGGCGCAACCGCCCGCTGCTGCTCGTGCACACCGGCCAGATGAAGGGGAAGTCGACGGCGGCGTTCGGACTGGCGCTGCGGGCGTGGACGGCCGGCCTGTCGATCGGGGTGTTCCAGTTCGTCAAGAGCGCCAAGTGGCGGGTCGGTGAGGAGAACGCCTTCCGCGCGCTCGGCGAGGTGCACCGGCACACCGGCCAGGGCGCCCCGGTGGCCTGGCACAAGATGGGCGAGGGCTGGTCGTGGATCCAGCGCGGCGGCGCGGCGGACCACGCAGCGGACGCCCTGGAGGGCTGGCGGCAGATCCAGCGCGACCTGGCCGCGCAGCGCCACGGCCTCTACGTGCTCGACGAGTTCACCTACCCGATGAGGTGGGGCTGGGTGGACGTCGACGAGGTGGTCGACACCCTGGCGAACCGCCCCGGGTTCCAGCACGTGGTGATCACCGGGCGGGACGCCGACCCGCGGTTGGTCGCCGCCGCCGACCTGGTCGCCGAGCTGGTCAAGGTCAAGCACCCGATGGACGCCGGCCAGAAGGGCCAGAAGGGCATCGAGTGGTGAACGGTGCCGAGCGGTGACCGTCGTCCGGCAACGGACTCGCGAGCGTCCGCCGGCAGCGGCGGCGAGCGCCGCTGTGGAGCTGACGTCGTCAACGCCTCGGCCGGAATCCCTCGCCCGGTACAGCGCCTCCTCCGACCGACGGGGGCCCGGGCCGGTCAGCCGGTGAGCGCCCGGGCGAGCAGGTAGCCGGCGGTGGCGGCGGCGAGCCCGGCGGCGAGGCTGGCCGTGACGTTGAGCAGCGCGGCCAGCTGCCGGCCGCCGCGGGCCAGCCGGAGCGTCTCGTAACTCAACGTGGACCAGGTGGTCAGCGCGCCGCAGAAGCCGGTGCCGACCAGCGCGCCAACCGCCGGGTCGGTCGGCAGCCCGGTGAGCAGACCGAGCAGCAGCGACCCGGCCACGTTGACGGTGAGCGTGCCCCACGGGAAGGCCGAGCCGAGGCGGGCCTGCACGGCCCGGTCGGTGAGGTAGCGCAGCGGGGCGCCGACGGCCGCGCCGAGCGCGACGAGCAGGGCGGTCACCGGCGGCTCCGCAGCAACCGGTCGGTGGCGGCGTCCCCGGCCCAGACCGCGAGCAGCGCCCCGACCAGGGTTGCGGCCAGGTACGCTAGCGCGGTGGCCGGGGCGCCCGCCAGCAGCGCCCGGTGGACGTCCACCGCGTAGGTGGAGAAGGTGGTGTAGCCGCCGAGCACCCCCACGCCCAGGAACGGCCGGGTCAGCGGCCGCCCGCCGCCGGCCCGGCCGAGCACGGCCATCAGCACGCCGATCAGCAGGCAGCCGCTGAGGTTGACCCCGAAGGTCGCCCACGGGAAGCCGTCCGGCGGGTGCGGGAACGCCGCCTGCAGGCCGGCCCGGGCCAGCGCGCCGAGCACGCCCCCGGCGGAGACGGCGCCGAGGACGGCCGCCGGGTGCGCGGTGAGTTCGGCCCGGTCACCGGGTACGCGCAGGTCGACGTCGGGATCGATCCGCGGCGGCTCGGCCGGACCGGTCACGTCTCCTCCACAGCCGCGGGTGCCGCCGGCGGCCGTCCGGCGGCGGGCGCCAGCATAACGCCCCGTACGCCCGCCCCGGGGTGATCTCCGGCCGGCCCCCGCGATGCCGCGCGGGCGTGGCCGGGTGTGCCGGCGGTCAGCGCACCGCCGCCACGGCGGCGTCGGTGCCGCCGCGCCAGAGCGTGCCCACCTCGGTGAAGCCGGCGTCGGTCAGCGCGGCCAGGTGCCAGGAGACCGGCGGGTTCCACTCCGGGCTGTGCCCGGTCGGGTAGATCTCGTGGCGCCGGGCGACCAGCGGGGCGAGCGTCGGGTCGGCCGCCGCCCGCTCCCACCAGTCCGACCAGGACAGCACGGCGCCAGCGGCGTACCGGGCGTCGCGGCGGTCCCGGGCGCGGTCCAGCAGGCGCTTGCTGAGCTGCGGGAGGCCGTCGTCGGGCATGTGGTCGGCGTTGAGCAGGACGCCGCCCGGGCGCAGCAGGTCGCGCACCTCGGCGTAGAGCCGGGCGAGCCGGTCGCCCGGCAGCCAGTGCAGGGCGGTGGCGGTGAGCACGGCGTCGTACTCGCGGTGCGGCAGCGCGGCGGACCAGTCGGGCCGGTTGAGGTCGGCGGTCACCACGGTGACCCGGTCGCCGAGGGTGGCGCGGGCGATGGCGAGCAGCGTCGGGTCCAGGTCGAGCAGGGTCACCGCGGCGTCGGGGAAGCGGCGCAGCGCCCGCAGGGAGATGGTGCCGGTGCCGCCGGCCAGGTCGAGCAGCCGGGGCCGTTCGCCGTCGAGGATCGCCTCGACCGCGTCGAGCATCGCGGTGAACCGGTGCTCCCGGTCCGGCAGGTACGCCTCCTGCTGGCGGTCCCAGCTCTCCTGCCAGGCCGCCGCGTTCGTCAAGTAAGGAGTCATGCGGATCAGGCTAGTTACATCAGTAGGCCCGGTCCAGACCTTGTTGCCAGCAATTTGCAATAGCGGAGGGAATGGCGAGGCGATGATCGGGGGCGCGGTCGGGCCGGAGGTCGGCTCGACCCCGCACCGCTGGTGCCGGCGGCGCCGTGGGCCGGGTCACCCGGGCCGGCCGTTGACCTCAACCGCGCTTCATCTTCGAGGCTGGTCGTATCAGCGAGCGAAGTGGAGCGTGACATGCGGGTGGTCGAGGTGACGGCGTTCGGGGGACCGGAGGTGCTGGCGCTGACCGAGGCGCCGGAGCCGGTGCCCGGTCCCGGCGAGGTGGTCGTGGCGGTGGCCGCCGCGGACGTGCTCTGGGTGGAGACGATGATCCGGCGCGGCCAGGGTGGGACGTACTTCCCGGTGCGGCCGCCGTATCGCCCGGGGGTGGGGGTGGCCGGGACGGTCGGCGCGGTCGGCGCGGGGGTCGACCCGGGCTGGGCCGGCCGGCGGGTGGTGACCCGCACCGACGAGCGCGGCGGCTACCTGGAACGGGCGGTGGTGCCGGTCGACGGCCTCGTGCCGGTGCCGGACGCGGTCCCGCTCACCGACGCGGCCGCGCTGCTGCACGACGGGGTGACCGCGTTCGGGCTGCTCGATCTGGTGCCGGTCCGGTCCGGCGACCGGGTGCTGGTCACCGCCGCCGCCGGTGGCCTCGGCGCGGTCCTGGTGCAGCAGGTACGGGCCACCGGCGGGTTCGTCGTCGCCGCGGCCCGCGGCCCGGCGAAGCTGGCCGCGCTGCGCCGGCTCGGCGCGGACCTGGTGGTCGACTACCACGAGCCGGGCTGGACCGACCGGGTGCGCGCCGCCGCCGGCGACATGAACGTGGTCTTCGACGGCGCCGGGGGCGACTACGGTCGGGCCGCCTTCGACCTGGTGCGCGCCGGCGGCCGGTTCTCCGCGCACGGCACCCCGGCCGGGGCGTTCGCGATCCCCGATCCGGAGGTCGCCCAGGCCCGGCGGATCACCGTCACCGGCATCGCCGACGTGCAGTTCACACCGGAGCAGGCCCGCCGGCACCTGCGCGCCGCGCTCGACGCGGCGGCGGCCGGGCGGATCACGCCGCTGATCGGGCAGACCTTCCCGTTGCACCGGGCCGCTGACGCGCACCGGGCCGTCGAGGGCCGGACGGTGATCGGCAAGGCGCTGCTCACCGTCTGACCACCGCCGCCGCGGGCGCCACCCGGCGGTGGTGCCCGCCCGGCGGCGGGCGTACGGTACCCGGATCGGCGGGCGCGTGACCTCCCGACGCCGGGGCGCGGTGACCGCGCGGGCGCGGACGGGTGGGTACCCGGCCCGCCGCCCGCGCCAGGAGCCAGGAGGTAGCGATGCAGGACCGGACCCCTCGCCCGGAGGACCTGGAACCGATCGAGCGGGCCGGCGTCGACGAGCTGCGCGCCCTGCAACTGCAGCGGCTGCGCTGGTCGCTGCGGCACGCGTACGACAACGTGCCGCACTACCGGCGGGCGTTCGAGGCCGCCGGCGTGCATCCCGACGACTGCCGGGAACTGGCCGACCTGGCCCGCTTCCCGCTGACCGGCAAGGCCGAGCTGCGGGAGAACTACCCGTTCGGCATGTTCGCCGTGCCCCGCGAGCGGATCGCCCGGCTGCACGCCTCCTCCGGCACCACCGGCCGGCCGACAGTGGTCGGCTACACCGCGGCCGACCTGAAGACCTGGGCCCGGCTGATGGCCCGCTCGATCCGCGCCTCCGGCGGCCGCCCCGGCGACCGGGTGCACGTCGCGTACGGCTACGGGCTGTTCACCGGCGGGCTCGGCGCGCACTACGGCGCCGAGGAGCTGGGCTGCACGGTCATCCCGGTCTCCGGCGGGATGACCGAGCGCCAGGTGCTGCTGATCCGCGACTTCGCGCCCGAGGTCATCATGGTCACCCCCAGCTACATGCTGGCCATCGTCGACGAGATGGAGCGGCAGGGCGTCGACCCGCGCGGCACGTCGCTGCGGGTGGGCATCTTCGGCGCCGAGCCGTGGACCGAGGACATGCGCCGGGAGATGGAGCGGCGGCTCGACATGCACGCGGTGGACATCTACGGCCTCTCCGAGGTGATGGGCCCCGGCGTGGCCAACGAGTGTGTGGAGACCAAGGACGGCCTGCACCTGTGGGAGGACCACTTCTACCCGGAGATCATCGACCCGGTGACCGGCGAGGTGCTGCCCGACGGGGAGCGGGGCGAGCTGGTGCTCACCTCGCTGACCAAGGAGGCCATGCCGGTGGTCCGCTACCGCACCCGGGACCTCACCCGGCTGCTGCCCGGCACCGCCCGGCCGATGCGCCGGATCGAGAAGATCACCGGCCGGACCGACGACATGATGATCGTGCGCGGGGTGAACGTCTTCCCGACCCAGATCGAGGAGCTGATCCTGCGTACCCCGCAGCTGTCGCCGCACTTCCAGTGCGTCCTGGACCGGCAGGGGCGGATGGACACGCTGACCGTACGGGTGGAGCGGCGCGCCGGGGTGGCCGTCGACGCCGCCGAGCGAGCCGGGGCGGAACTGGTCCACCTGGTCAAGAACACCATCGGGGTGAGCGTCGCGGTCGACGTGATCGCACCGGACGGCGTGGAACGGTCGATGGGCAAGATGCGCCGGATCGTGGACCAGCGGCGGGCCGGCTGACGTGGGCGAGGCACGCAACGCCGCGTACGACATGTTCGACGCCGACGCGGCCTCCCGCAGTCTCGGGATCGAGCTGATCTCCGCCGCCGAGGGCGCGGCGGAGGCCCGGATGCGGGTGACCGGCGCGATGGTCAACGGGCACGCGATCGCCCACGGCGGCTACGTTTTCCTGCTCGCCGACACCGCCTTCGCGCTGGCCTGCAACAGCCACGGCCCGGTCACCGTCGCCGCCGGCGGCGAGATCACCTTCGTCCGGCCGGCCCGGGAGGGTGACCTGCTCATCGCCCGGGCCACCGAACGGACCCGGTACGGCCGCAGCGGTATCTACGACGTCACGGTGTCCCGCGAGGACGGCGAGGTGGTGGCCGAGTTCCGCGGCCGCAGCCGCACCGTCAACGGGCAGCCGGGCTGAGCGGCGGCCCCGCCGGCTGGCGGTGATCGCCTAGCATCGGCGCCATGCGCGTCCTGGTGGTCTCCGCGCCGTTGATCGGCCACGTCTTCCCGCTCGTCCCGCTGACCGTCGCGCTGCGCGACGCCGGACACGAGGTGCTGGTCGCCACGGCCGCCGACGGGCTGGACGTGGCCCGCTCCGGGTTGCCGGTGCGGGACGTCGCGCCCGGGTTCGACTTCGGCCGCATCGCCCGGGGCATGCTGCTGCGCCACCCGCTGGTGGCCCGCGCCGAGCTGGCCGGTCGGGCCGGCACCCGGGGCGCCGGGCTGCTCTTCGGCGCGGTCAACGACCAGCTCACCGACGGGGTGATCGCGCTGGCCGAGCAGTGGAAGCCGGACCTGGTCGTGCACGAGCCGTTCGCGGTTGCCGGCGCCGTCGCCGCGGCCCGGCTCGGCGTGCCGGCGGTACGCCACGAGAACGCCCTCTTCGACGGCCGAGAGCTCATCCGGGCCACGGTGGCCCGGCTCGCCCCGGCGCTGCGCCGGCACGGCCTGACCGAGCTGCCGCCGCCGGCCGCCGCCGTCGCGGTCGCCCCGCCCAGCGTGCTGCGCCAGGACGGCTGGCCGATGCGCTACGGCGCGTACGTCGGCGGCGGCGAGCTGCCGGACTGGCTGCGCGAGCCGGGCGAGCGCCCCCGGGTGCTGGTCAGCCGCAGCACCGTGGCCGGGCCGGGCGGCGGCGGCCCGATGCGCGCGGTGGTCGCCGCGGCGCCCCGGGTGGACGCGGAGTTCGTCCTGGTCCGGCCGGACGAGCGGCTGGCCCGGGCCGCGCTGCCCGACAACGTCCGTACCGTCGGCTGGATCCCGCTGCCGGCGGCGCTGGCGGCCGGCGCGGCGCTGGTGCACCACGGCGGCGCCGGCAGCGTCCTCGGCGCCCTGGCCGCCGGGGTGCCGCAGCTGGCCACGGTGGGCCCCGGCGATCGGCGGCAGAACGCGGAGCTGGTGGCGGCCCGCGGCGCCGGTATCGCCGCCGCCAGCCGCGACATCACCCCGGCGACGCTTACCCGGCTGGTCGCCGACGCCGCGTTGCGCGACGCCGCGACGCAGGTCAGCCGGGAGATCGCCGCCATGCCGGAGCCGGCCGACCTGGTGCCCCGGCTGGCGGCGCTGGCCTGACCGGAGGCGCCGGCGGCCACGCGTGGCGCGGCGGTCCTGTCGGGGGTCTCGGGCACGATGGGCCGATGCGACACATCGTCCTCTTCCACTCGGTGTACGGGCTGCGTCCGGCCGTGTTGCGCGCCGCCGACGAGTTGCGCGCCGCCGGGCACGAGGTCGCCACCCCCGACCTGTACGGCGTGCCGGCCGCCGACACGGTGTCCGACGGCTTCGCCCTGCTCGACGAGATCGGCCAGGAGGTCGTGCTCGACCGCGCCCGGGCGGCACTGCGCGACGCGCCGGCCGACGCCGTGCTGGCCGGCTTCTCGATGGGCGCCGGGGTGGCCGGCGCGATGCTCGCCGAGCGTCCCGACACCGCCGGGCTGCTGTTGTTGCACGGCACCGGCGGCGCGCCGGAGGCGGTCCGCCCCGGCCTGCGGGTGCAGTTGCACCTGGCCGACCCGGACGAGTACGAACCGCAGGACGAGGTGGACGAGTGGCGGCGGGCGATGACCGCGGCCGGCGCCGCCGTGGACGTGTACCGCTACCCGGGTGTCGGGCACCTGTTCACCGACCCGGACGTGCCCGACCACGACGCGCGCGCCGCCGTGCGGGCCTGGGACCGGAGCCTGGCCTTCCTCACCGGTTAGCCGTGCGGCGATCCTTCGCCGGCGACCGAACGGTCCGCGCCCTACCGTCGCTGCCCATGAACACAGCGACGGAGAGTTCCCCGGCCGCCGGCGTCGCCCCGGACCACGTGGCGATCACCCCGAGCATCCTGTACTTCGGCACCCCGGTCGTGCTGCTGTCGACGGAGAACGCCGACGGCTCGGTCAACCTCGCGCCGATGTCGTCGGCCTGGGCGCTCGGTCAGGTCGTCGTCCTGGGGCTGGGCCGGGCCGGGCAGACCGGCCGCAACCTGCGGCGCCGTCCCGACCTGGTGGTGAACCTCCCGGGCCCGGCCCTGTGGGCCGCGGTGGAGCGGCTGGCCCCGCTCACTGGACGACGCGACGTGCCCGAGCACAAGCGGGGTGCCTTCCGCTTCGAGCCGGACAAGTTCGCCGCCGCCGGCCTGCGTCCCATCCCGTCCGAGCTGGTCCGGCCGCCCCGGGTCGCCGAATGCCCGCTGCACCTGGAGGCCCGCGCGACCCGGGTACGGCCCGACGCCGCCGGAGACTTCCTCATCGTCGAGGCCCAGGTGCTCAAGGTCCACGCCGACCCGCGGGTCGTGGTGCCCGGCACCCAGCACGTCGACCCGTCGGCGTGGAGCCCGCTCATCTACAACTTCCGCCACTACTTCGGTCTGGGCGACGAGCTCGGCCACAGCTTCCGCTCCCAGACCCCACGCTCCCACGGGACGCTCTCCGGCTGAAGCGGCCGGCCAGCCCGGCGCGGTGCCGGCCGGGTGATGCGGTCAGCCGAGGCGGGCCAGCTCGTCGGGGGTGAGCCGCAACGCGCCGGCGGCGACGTTCTGCGCCAGGTGCTCCGGGTCGCCGGTGCCGGGAATGGCCAGCACGTGCGGCCCCTGGTGCAGGGTCCAGGCCAGCCGCACCTGGTGCGGGGTCGCACCGTGGGCGCGGGCGACCGCGCGTACGGCCGCGTCGTGCTCGGCGGTCGCGCCGGCTTCGCGGCGCTCCCCGGCCAGGGCGAAGAAGGGCACGAACGCCACGCCCCGCTCGCCGCAGACCCGCAGCAGGTCGTCCGAGCTCCGGTGCGCGTCGACGGCGTACGCGTTCTGCACGCACACCACCGGCGCGATGGCCTGCGCCTCGTCCAGGTGGTCGACCCGGACGTTGGACAGCCCGAGGTGGCGGATCAGTCCGGCGTCCCGCAGCTCGGCGAGGGCGGCGAAGCGCTCCGCCACCGAGTCGTCGCCAGGCCGGCGCACGATCCGCAGGTTCACCACGTCGAGGTGGTCGCGGCCCAGCCGGCGTAGGTTCTCCTCGACCTGCTGGCGCAGGTCTGCCGGGCTGGTCAGCTCGCCGCTCCAGGCCGTGGTGCGGTAGTCGGGCCCGACCTTGGTGGCGATGACCAGGTCGTCGGGGTAGGGGTGGAGGGCCTCGCGGATCAGTTCGGTGGCGTACCGGACGGGACCGGTGCCCACCCGCAGCGGCCCGCCCGGAGAGAAGTAGAAGGCGGCGGTGTCGATGTGGTTGACGCCCAGCTCGACCGCCCGCCGCAGGACGCGGACGGCCAGGTCCCGGTCCGGGTTCGCGGTGATCCGCATCGAGCCGAACCCCATCCGGTGCACGGTGCGGTCGCCCAGGGTCCAGCTGCCCGCGGCGGCCGCGGTGATCTCGTCGGTAGGCATCGGGCGAACCTAACCAACGGCACTGACCTGCGCACTCGGCCGCGCACCCGATACCGCCCGGGGGTGTCGACTGATAGCTTGGATCGTGGGGGAGAGCCGGCCACCCGGGCCGCCGTCAGGCGGCCGCCCGGGCGGGCGCCCGAACCGACGGGGTACGCCCGCGGCCGGCCCCCGCACCGCCATCCGCTCCGCCATCGCGGGCGGCACGCCACCGGACCTCCCCGCCGGCGTCGCCGGCCGCCTTCGCGAGGCCGCGGCACCGGCTTCCGGGATCGCTGGCGGGGGGTCGCTGGGTCGACGGCCACGGTGATCGCAGCGGAACCACCCGCAGGCGGGACGGCCGGGCCGGGGGCGACGGGCGGTCCCGCTCGCCGGCGGGCCGGGTGGTGGCGGGGTTCGGTGCGGGTGCGGTGCGTGCACCGGCGGGCGGATGCGCGGTCACCACGGGTGGCGTGGCGGCGGTGGGCACCGGCGTGCTGGTGGATCGGCGGGACGT